>JAHFIF010000067.1 GCA_023246535.1 bacterium | reverse complement strand
CCGAAGGCCATCGTGCCCCGCCAAAATTCTTTTTCACGAACCGCATGTCCGCCAAAGAAAAAGAGCGCTACGTAAAAATAAAGACCGAACACGAGGATTTTATCGAGAAAATCGTTGACGAGTTGCTCACCGGCGACCCGGATCATGCTTTGCGCCGCCTGGAAAACGCCGGCTACGATCTAGATGATTTACGCGCGTAAGATGGTCGGTTTTTGCGAGACCCTAGCATTTTTTGTCGAATTGGAGTAGTGTTGTTCCAGCCCATTGAGCCGGGTGCGCACCAACGGCGCGCTCGCTTTCGTATTATTTAGTGAAAACCACCATATTTTATTTATATGAACGCAATAATTAACAAGAAGATCGTGTTGGCCGCGAGTCTCGTTGCGGGGCTCTTGCTTGTCGTTGCTCTGCCGGCTTTTGCCGCGGCGCCGCGCCATGCGCGTTTGTCCCGCGCCAATCAATACAACGGAGCGCGATCCGCATCCATTACCGCGTCAGGCACCGTCGTCACGGTGAGCGGTTCGTGGTTTACGATGAACGCCACGACCGGGCAAACGTACACGGTTAACGCCGGAAGCGCCGTCATTTCCATGAAAGACGGCAGTTCCTTGCCGGCCGCGAATATCGAGATCAACGATTCGGTCACGGTCCTTGGCGCGCTTTCCGGCGCCACCATCAACGCGACGCAAATCACCGACAGCTCGCTGTGGCGTTTTGAGCGCGTGAGCGGAACGGTCTTATCGGTTTCCGGAGCCAGTTTCTCCTTGCAGACCAATGATCGCGGCACGGTGACGGTGAACATCGCCGGCAACGCGCGCGTTTCGCGCGACAACGGTTTGTACAATAACTACGCCTACCCGGTGGTGGGGGAATACGCCAACGCGACCGGCACTTGGGATCAGGCCAATCGCGTCTTGTGGACCACCGATGTGCGCGTCAGTTCGCAATCATCGAATAACTACAACGGCTACAATGGTTATAACGGTTATTCCAACTACAATAATAACGCGAACGGCTCAGTTTCCCTTTCGCTTTCGCCGTCCGTTTCCACCTTGGCCAACAATCAATCGACGACGATCACCGCCAGCGGTTACGACAACAACGGCGTCTCGAGCATCATCATCTACGTGAACGGTTCGGCCGCACAAACCTGCACGCCCGCTTCCTATGTCGTTAACTACAATTGCACGACGACCATTTACGGCGGGAATTACCTCAACGGCGCGGCCATCGCCATCTACGCGCGCTTGGCCGACCAAAACGGCAACATCGTCAATTCCTCAACCGCGACCGTTTACGCCCAGAGCAATCAAAATAACAATGTGAACAACGGCTCGGTCTCCCTTTCGCTTTCGCCGCATGCGTCAACCCTTGCCAGCGGCCAATCGACGACCGTGACCGCGACCGTCTCCGACCCGAACGGCGTGACCGCCACGAATATTTACGTCAACGGTTCGCTGGCCATGCCGTGCCCGGTAACTGCAGCGCCGACCACCAACTATTGCACGGTCATTCTTTACGGCAGCAACTACGCGAGCGGTTCAACGGTTTCCGTTTACGCCCAGGCGACCGACGTTTACAGCAATACCTTTACCTCGTCGACCTCGTATTTGACCGTGAACGGCGCTACCGCGGCGCCAACCGTCAACCAATACGCCACGCTCTCGCTCTACCCGTATGTTTCCACGCTGGGAACCGCGCAGAGCACGACCGTGACCGCCGCCGCGAGCGACATGAACGGCGTGAGCGCGATCGGCATTTACGCCAACGGCGCGCTGGTTAAGACTTGCCCGTTCGGCGGCAGCATCACCAGCGCCTCCTGCGCGTATAACTTGGCGGGCAGCAACTATGCCGTCGGCTCGACCGTTTCGCTCTACGCCAAGGCGACCGGCATTAACGGAAATGTCACCACCTCGTCGACCGCAAACCTCACGATCGTGAACGCTTCCTCCGACACGGTCACGACCACCGCCTCCCTCATCCCGCGCTACGGCGAACGCCGCAACGGCCATCGCTGGGACGGCCAGTACTGGCGGTAAGAATTTGATCTAACTTTGAACCCGGATAAAAACCACGCCCCGCGTGGTTTTTTGGCATTTGTTTTGACATTGCAACTGAGTTGCATTATGATGGATGGGTATGACGGCGCTCATGAATCGGTCGGCCACCGCTCCCAAGGAAACCAAGGCGCATCGCGCCATTCTTCGCGTTTTGGAAGAGGATCATGCGCCGCTCGCGGAAACGGAGCTGCGCTCGCGGCTGTTGCAGCGGGGGGTCAGGGTCAATAAGACGACCATCTACCGCCAATTGGCCGGCCTTAAAGAACGCGGCGCGGTCAAAGAGGTTGATTTCGGCGACGGGAAAAAGCGCTTCGAGTCGAATGATGGCGAACATCACCATCATCTGGTTTGCACCAAGTGCAAAAGCGTCGACGAGGTGCAATTGCCCGGCGAACTGGTGCGACTCGAAAAGGCGATCAGCAAGAATAAAAAATTTAAAATATTGGATCACGCGCTGGAGTTTTTCGGGCTGTGCGTTAATTGCAAATAATTATGAAAAATCGGTTCTTTATTTTGGCGATCGGCCTGGTCGCGATCATTGCGGCGGTTTACGCGCTGCGCGCGGCGCTCACGCGCGGCGGCGCCGGCGCCGGCGCGAATCCGGCCGTTTCCGGGAAAATGGCCGTCGTCGGAACTTTTTATCCATTATCACATTTTGCCGAGCAGGTTGGCGGTTCGTTGGTGGCGGTTTCCAATATTACGCCGGCGGGCGCCGAGCCGCACGATTATGAGCCAACGCCGCAAGATATTGCCAAAGTATACGGCGCCAAAGTTTTTATCGTTAATGGCGGCGGGCTCGACGCATGGGCGGAAAAGATTGCGCCGGACCTCAAAGCCAGGGGCGTAACGGTCGTTGACATGCAAGACGCCATGGCGCTTGACCAGGCGCCGGGTTCGGAAACGGCTCATGACCCGCACCTTTGGCTTGATCCGGCCTTGGCCGCCCGCGAGGTCGGACTGATCCGCGATGCTTTTGTCAAAGCCGATCCGGCCAACGCCGGCGCGTACGCGGGCAACGCGGCCAAATACGTCGCCGCCCTCACGCGCCTTGATGAAGAATACAAAGCTGGTTTGGCTTCTTGCCGGATTAAAGATATAGTTACCTCACACGCGGCCTTCGGCTACGTGGCCAAACAATACGGCCTGACGCAAATTGCCATCGCCGGGCTGTCGCCGGACGCCGAGCCGTCGGTTCAGCAGCTGGCGGATATTGCGCGGCTGGCCAAGCAGGATAACGTAAAATACATCTTCTTCGAGTCGCTGGTCAGTCCCAAGCTCGCGCAAACGATCGCTGCGGAGGTTGGCGCGCAAACGCTCGCCTTTAATCCGCTCGAAGGTCTCACTGCGGCGCAAATTTCCTCCGGCGAGACCTATTTGACGGTCATGCGGGAAAATTTGGACAAACTGCGACTCGCGCTCGACTGCCAATAATCGCCCTTTCGCTATGGTGAAGAAAAATCTCGCCAAGAAAAAATTGATCGAATTGAGGAACGTCCATTTCAGCTACGGCGATAATGTCGTGCTTGAGGATGTCAGTTTTTCCGTGAACGCCGGCGATTATGTCGGGGTCATCGGTCCGAACGGCGGCGGCAAGACCACGCTGCTTTCGATCATGCTCGGCCTGCTCAAGCCGAGTTCCGGACAGGTGCTTATTTTCGGTAAAAAACTGAGCGATCTCAAGCGCGAACGCGCGCATATCGGTTACGTGCCGCAGCGTCTAAGCCAGCTTGATGCCAATTTTCCGGCTACGGTCTATGAGATCGTCGCGAGCGGCCGCACAGCCGGGAACGGGCCGTTCCATGTTTTTTCCAAAAACGACAAAGACGCGGTCGAGCGCGCCTTGGCGATCGCCAAGATCGGGGAGCTGCGCCATAAGCTGATTGGCGATCTGTCCGGCGGCGAGCGCCAGCGGGTCATGATCGCGCGTTCCTTGGCGGGGGAGCCGCAGGTGCTGGTCTTGGACGAGCCGACCACCGGCGTCGACATTGCTTCGCAGGAGCAGTTCTACCATTTTTTGGCCGAACTCAATCACCAGCACGGGCTCACGATCATTTTTGTTTCGCACGACATCGACATTGTCGCCAACGAGGTTCACTCGCTCTTGCTCATCAATCGCAAGGTCGTGAGTTACGGGCCGGCCAAGGACATGATCAACAAGCATTACCTGGACGATCTCTACGGCGGCAAGATCGATTTTACGTTTCATCCTCATCATCACCACTAGCATGTTCAGTCTTTTCCAATACGATTTCATCGTTCGCGCTTTTGCCGCCGGCCTCATCACCGCCGTGGTCGCGCCGGCGATCGGAATGTTTCTCGTCGTCCGCCGCTACTCGCTCATGGCCGATACTTTGGCGCACGTTTCGCTCGTCGGCGTCGCCGTTGGTCTCCTGACCAACACTAACCCGGTTTTGGGTTCGCTCATCGCCGCCGTCATCGCTTCGATCGCGATCGAGGGCTTGCGCGAAAGCAAAAAAGTTTTCGGCGAGAGCATTCTGGCGCTGTTCCTCTCGGGCGGCCTGGCGCTCGCCGTCGTCATTGTGAGTCTCGGCCACGGCTTTAGCGTCAATTTGATGAGTTATCTCTTCGGCAGCATCACGACCGTCTCGGCGACCGATATTTCCATCATCGCGGCCGCCGGCGCCATCATTCTGATCGCTTTGGCGGTCTTCTACAAAGAATTCTTTAGCGTCGCTTTTAACGAAGAGCTCTCCGCCGCGAGCGGCATGAACGTTCGCGCCTATAACGTCGCGCTCATCGTGCTCGCCGCCGTCACCGTCTCGCTTTCCATGCGCATCGTCGGCGCGCTCTTGATCGGCGCGCTCATGATCATCCCGACGGTCAGCGCCATCCAATTCAAGATGAGTTTTAAAAAGACCCTGGCACTCAGCATGGGCTTTTCGCTCTTCGCCGTCATCTCCGGGCTTTTTGCTTCATATTATTTCAATTTGGCGAGCGGCGGCACGATCGTCGTCATCGCCTTGCTGGTTTTTTGCCTGAGTTTGCTGGCAAATAAAGGGTTAAAGGGCTAATTTGTACTTTACAACCGCCTAGTCTTGAGAAAAATGCGGTTTTCTGGCATACTTTTTGCAGAAACGAAAAAATGGACGGATGGAGGGACCGATGCTCTTTAAAAGGATAAAGATTCTGCTTGTTCAGCCGCCGATCAGGCGGTCGTATTGGGGCTTGGAAGACGCGGCCCGGCTCATTGCCGAGACCGCCCACGCGCCGCTCGGGTTGATCACCCTGGCGGCGATTCTTTCGCGCGAGGAGGACATTTTCGAGTTCCGCCTCGTGGACATGAGTTTCCAGAGCTTGCGGGAGAAAGACATTAGGTGGTCGGACGCGGTGATGGTGACCGGCATGATTGTGCATAAACATTCGATCAGCGAGATCCTGTGTCGCGTTCACGGGCGGCGGCCGACGATCGTCGGCGGACCGTTCGCGAGTTCGGCGCCGCATGCGCCCGAACTGCGTTTGGCCACGTCGGTGTTCATCGGCGAGGCCGAGGACCGGCTGGCGGTTCGCGCCTTGATCGACGATCTCAAGACGCCGTCTCGTCTCAAGCACCGTTACGCCGCCGACGCCGCGGGCAAACCCGACTTGCGCCAAAGTCCGGTGCCGCGTTTCGATCTCTTGAAGAAGGGCGCCTATGTCGCGCTCTCGATCCAGACGTCGCGCGGCTGCCAGCATCGTTGCGACTTTTGCGACGTTTGGCGCCTCTTGGGCCTCACTCCGCGCTACAAAGATCCGGCGCAGGTTGTCGCCGAACTCGAAGCGATCTGGAAAACCGGATACCGCGGCAACGTTTTCGTGGTTGACGATAACTTCATCAACAGCCCGACCCGGGCGCGCGGCAGTCTGGAAGCGATGCTCGATTGGCAGCGGGAACGGGGACAGCCGTTCCTTTTCTACACGCAAGCCGACATCAAGATCGCCAATGCGGCCAACGCCGCGCTGGCGGAACTGATGGTCGAGGTCGGTTTCTTCGCCGTGTTCATCGGCATTGAGACCGTCTCCAAGGAAGGGTTGGAAAGCGTCGGGAAAAAACAGAACGTCGGCGTCGACGTGGCCGCCGCGGTCGCGCATCTGCGCCGGCTGGGCATGATCGTTTACGCCGGTTTCATCGTCGGTTTCGACACCGACCATCCCGGCAGTTTCGCGGCCATGCTCTCGGCGATCGAGACCTGGAACATCAGCATGGCGATGGTCAACATGATGATCGCGCTGCCGGGCACCGTTCTCTATGAGCGGATGAAAACGGAAAAGCGCTTGTTGGACGAGTCGAGCGGCGATTCGGCGGAAATGCCGAATTTTCT
>JAHFIF010000009.1 GCA_023246535.1 bacterium | reverse complement strand
CCTGAACGGCACCAACTGCACCACCTCCAACACCGGCGTTGTTTGCAGCTAAAAACTGAAATTGATAAACGCCGTCGACCAGGCTTGACGGCGTTTTTGGTTTGCTTTCGACGGATATCGCCACGGCTTTCATATAAATTCATGCCTCCCAAAACGAAGAAAGCCGTGCTATCATGTAGCCATGATCACGGCATTTTTCGTCTTTATTTTCGGGGCTTGCATCGGCAGTTTTTGCTCGGCTTTGCTTTATCGTACCCGGCATGGCGTCTCGGTTGCCAAAGGGCGCTCGCGTTGCACGACCTGCAACAAAGAACTGGGCCCGCTCGATCTCATTCCCATTGTCAGTTATTTGATCCGCCGCGGACGGTGCCGCCATTGCAAGGCCAAATTCAGCTGGCAATATTTGGCGCTTGAGGTTGGCATGGGGGCGCTATTTCTTGGCGCTTATTGGCGCTACTGCGGTTTTGGCTACGCGTGCCTGCTGCAGCCGGAGGGTTTTTTGTTGCCGGCGAAGCTGGCGGTTTTTTTGGTTTTTCTCACGCTCATCTTTGTTTACGACGCGCGCTATTCGGAAATACCTGATTCGTTTTCAATCACCGGGGCCGTTGCCGCACTGGCCATGAACATCGCCTTAAAGCCGCACGACTGGTTTTGGTATTTGTTGGCCGCAGCCGTCGGTGCCGCTTTCTTTGGCGTGCAATATGCGCTCTCCCGCGGCGAGTGGGTGGGGGATGGCGACATTTTGGTCGGCGCCATGATCGGCGCCATGGTCGGCTGGCCGCTGGTGCTGGTGTCGCTGTTTTCCGCTTACGTTTTGGGCTTGGCCCTGGTTATCGCGCTCATGATCGTCAAGAAGAAAAAATTGACCGACACCATCCCGATGGGTCCGCTTTTGGCCTTGGGCGCGGCGGCGGTCTTATTCATTCCGCTCAGTTTCTTCCCATTCTTTTGGTATGCTTGGTAAGAAAAGAAAAGGGTTTACGCTTATCGAATTGCTGGTCGTCTCCGGCATTTTTGCCATGCTGGCTTCGGAAATTTTGATCGACATGCGCGGGATCGGCAAGAACCAGCGCCTCTTGAGCGTGGCCAACGAGATCGGCTCGCGCATCAAGCAAGCCCAAGGCCTGGCCTATTCCAACACCAAACAGTCGATCTGCACGCTGGGGGCCGCCGACGGTTTTGTTTGCGGTTCCGGGTCGGGCTGTGACGCCGCGCCCGCCAACTGCACCAGCCAATATATTGCGCGCTACGGCATTCGTTTCGACACCGACGGAACCAAAAAAAAATACATGATCGGCGCCGATTACAACGCTTACAACAGTTATAACGTTAAAGAAGCGATCCCGGGCGGGATCATCACCCTGCCGTCCGGCATCACCATTTCGCAGGTTTGTCTCGGCGCTTCTTGCGTCCAGGGCGCCGGGCTCTACGACCTTAACTACATCTACGACGCCGCCGATGCTTCGCCGTTCATTTCTTGCGGCTCGAGCTGCGCCAATACCACCATCACCATCACCGATTCCAGCGTCTCACCGAGCATCAGCCGGACCGTGACCGTGCAAAAAATGACCGGACTTGTTTCCGTGCAATAACATGTTCAAACCAACCGCGCGCCAGGCAAAACTGAAAATTCGCTCAGGGATCGGGCTGATCGAGACGATCGTCGCGATGTCGGTTTTGGTTTCGGCGATCGTCGCCCTCATGTCGATGGTGATCGCGTCGGCCACCGCCAGGAGCGCTAACGAATACCAAACGATCGCGGGCGACTTGGCGCGCGAAGGCGTTGAGGTGATCGTGGCCAAGCGCAATGACAATTGGATCAACGATCTGCCGTTTGACACGGGCATGTACAGCGGCACCGATTATACCGCCGAATTGTCCTTCAGCCCCGCGACCAGCACCTGGACCTTCGACTTTACGCCCAACCTCATTACCGACGCCGCGACGAAGATGTACAAATACACCGCCGCCGCCGTTTCGCCCGCCGTTCCCGGACTCATGGTGCAGGCGACCGCGCAGCCAGCCAACACGGTGGCGACCCTGTATCGGCGGCTGGTGACCATCGACAGCATTTGTTTGGACGAAACGATCGCGGTTTCCGGCGCGTCCTGCTCGGCCGCCAATTACAAGATCGGCGTGCGCGTCAATTCGACGGTGCAGTGGGTCGACCATAACTATAATCATTCGCTTTCCATTGTTGAGACCATTTATGATTGGCGATAAGCAAGGGAAAAAACACCGCGCCGGCTTCACCTTGGTCGAACTCTTGGTGGTCATGGTTATTTTTGGCACGATGATGACGGCCATGAGCGACATCTACGTGCAAACCTTGCGCTATGGCCAGCAAATTGTGATGCGCGCCAAGCTTCAGGCTGACGCCCGGAACGCGCTTGAGGCGATCGCCCGCGCTGTCCGCGTTTCCAACATCAATTACACCTCGCTTAATTACAACGGCGGCAGCGGCACGCTGCCCGCCATGCCGGTCACCGAACTCGATCTCAAGAACCCCAAGACGGGCGACACGTCGAACATTCGTCTCGACATGACCGATGCCAATTGTTACAACGATGGCAAAAGTTTTCCCTGCCTCGACGTTTCGACCGACGGCGGATCGAATTGGTCCTTGCTTTCGCCCAAGGGCGTTAAGATCGACAACCTGAAATTCTACATTTATCCCAGCCAAGATCCGTTCGCTTTTAACACGACGACCGGCGCCTTTCCTTCCAACAACCAGCCGACCGTGACCATTTTTGTCCAGTTCCACGGTTTGGCGACGCGGCCCGGCGATGAATGGGTTTATCCCTTGCAGACGACCGTTACCCCGCGTCTTTACTTGCGCTAATGTCTATGGATAATAACCGCGCGCCACGCGCCACGAATCATAAACCCGGAAGCACCCTGCTCTTCGCGCTTTTGATCATGTCGACGATTTTGATCGCCGCCGTGTCCATCGGGCAGATCGCCATGATCGAGATCCAATTGGTAAAAAGCAACAACGAGACGGTCGTGGCGACCTACGCCGCCGAAAGCGCGCTCGAGCAGGGCGCGTGGCGGGTCAGGAACAGTTCCGACACGCTGGCGGCTTTGACCGCGTCGAAAAATCTTCCCAACGGCAGTTCCTATTCGCGAACGGCCGCTTCGACCGAAGGTTCGCTCATCTTGCGGCCGCTCGCTTTGGGCCAGACCCGCGGCTTTGATTTTTACGATCCCGACAAGAGCGAGGGGCCGAATTATTCCGGCAAGCGCGAATCGGTAAAAATTTTCATCGACGCCTGCGATGCCGACCATTCCGACTGGATCGAGCTGGGCTACCAGTCGGTCGATACGAACATTTGGAACCTGGGCACCTTCACGAAGGTCCGTTATCATTGCCCCGACGATTTTACCGGCAATACGACCAACGGTTGGACAAAAATTAACGATACTCCGATGGCCGACAATGTCACCGCCTACCGCCTCTATATCCGCTACGTCCAGGGAACTTCGCCCAAGCTCAATTTGGTAACGGTGACCGGCTGCACGCAGAACGGCGGCGCCGGCACTTGCAGCTTGCCGGGCCGCGTCGACATTAATGCGGTCGGGACGTACCGCAACTCCACCCGCCTCATGGACCTCACCATGCCGCGCGTTTCGCCGATCACCGGCATCTTTGATTACGGCGCGTTCAGCGAATGCCAGATCATCAAGGACCCGACCGGCACGCCGATTCCGACCTGCTAAAGCGCAACAGAAAGATGACAACGCCAGTTATGACCAAAGCCGAAGCCAAGACCAGGATCGAAAAATTGAAAAAAGAGGTGGAGCACCACCGCTATCTTTATCATGTTCTGGATCGCGAAGAAATTTCCGATGCGGCGCTCGATTCGCTCAAGCACGAACTCTACGAGCTGGAACAGGCGCATCCCGACCTCATTACCCCCGATTCGCCGACCCAGCGCGTCGGCGGCGCGCCGCGGCCGGAATTTAAAAAGGTGAAGCATGCCGCGCCCATGCTCTCGATGGAGGATGTTTTTAATTTTGACGAGCTCGCCGGCTGGCATGAGCGCAACTTGAAGATCCTGCCGCGGCTGCCGGAGGATTTTTACGCGGAGGTCAAAATGGACGGCTTGGCCGTTTCTTTGGTTTACGCGGCCGGCGAACTGGTCGGCGGTTCGACCCGCGGCGACGGAAAAATAGGGGAGGATGTGTTTCAAAATTTGAAAACGATCGAAGCAATCCCGCTCAAGCTGCGCGAGCCCTCGGAAGCGGAGATTGAAAAGTTTGTTCGCGCCGCGGCCGATGATCTCGACGAAAAAAAATTTCGGGCGGCGCTTAAAGCCGGGAACATCGAGATCCGCGGCGAGTGCTACATGCGCAAGCGCGTCTTTAACGAGATCAACGCGCTCCAGGCCAAGCGCCGCGAACCGCTGTTTGCCAATCCGCGGAATGCGGCCGCCGGCGCCATCCGCCAACTTGATTCGAAGATAACGGCTTCGCGCCGTCTTTCCTTTTTCGGTTACGCCCTGGCCACGGACCTGGGCGAAAAAAATCACGAGTTGGCGCACGCGATCATCAAACTGCTCGGCGTGCCGGTCAATCCGCTCTCGCAGCGCTGCCGGTCGCTGAACGCGGTGCAGGCCTTTTACGACGACATCAAGAAAAAACGCGACGGCCTTGATTATTGGATCGACGGGACGGTGATCGTGGTCTCCGACAACGCGCAGTTCGCCCGCCTCGGCGTGGTCGGCAAAACGCCGCGCGGGCACGTCGCCTACAAGTTTCCCGCCGAACAAGTGACCACGATCGTCCGCGAGGTGACCTGGGGCGTTGGCCGGATGGGGACGGTGACGCCGGTAGCCGTGGTTGATCCGGTTTTTGTGGCCGGGACGACGGTCACCCATGCGACGCTGCACAACCTCGACGAGATCGAGCGGCTCGGCATCAAAATAGGGGACACGGTCATTTTGGAAAAAGCCGGCGACGTCATCCCCAAGATCGTTCAGGTGCTGCCGCGCCTGCGGAGCGGACGGGAAAAGGCCATTCATGCGCCGAAGACCTGTCCCATGTGCGGCACCGATTTGACGCGCGCCGCCGGCGCCGTGGCGCTCATTTGTCCCAACAAAAATTGCTTTGCCCGCAACGCGGCGACGATCGGCCACTTTGTTTCGCGGCTCGCCATGAACATCGAAGGTTTGGGCGCCAAGACGATCGAGCAGTTCATGAACGAAGGTTTGGTCCGCGATCCGGCCGACCTTTACGAACTGACCGTCGGCGACATTCTGCCGCTCGAACGGTTTGCCGATACCTCGGCCGCCAACGTCATTGCCGCGATCAAGGCGGCGCGCGAAGCGCCGCTCGCGCGTTTTCTCTACGCCCTCGGGATCGAGCATATCGGCATTGAAACCGCGCTCGCGATTGCCGCGCATTTCGGCACGCTTGCCAAATTGCGCCACGCGAACGCCGAAGACTTGGCGGGAATTGAAGGCGTCGGCGGGGTGATCGCCAAAAGCGTTGCCCAATGGTTCGCCGATCCCAAGAACGGCAAATATTTGGATCGTCTTTTAAAGCATATTGAGGTAAAAGCGGCGCCCAAACCCACGGTCGGTCCGCTCACCGACAAAATCTTCGTCTTCACCGGCGAGCTGGAGGCGATGAGCCGGGACGAGGCCAAGGAGGTCGTCCGGGCGCAGGGCGGCAAAGCTTCGGAAACGGTTTCCAAAAAAACCACTTATGTCGTGGCCGGGCCGGGCGCCGGCGACAAGCTTGATAAGGCGGAAAAATTGGGGGTTAAGGTCTTGAATGAAAAGGAGTTCCTGTCTATAATTAAGCCTTAGAACGGCTCGTTCCATCATTTGTTTAAATTCAGCCAAATATGTCAAAAATAACCACGGAAGAGATTAAAAAATTATTCGCCCTGTCGCGTTTGCCGCTGGACGAAAATTTAATCGCCACGCGCGCCAAAGACATGGAAGAGATCTTGGGCTATGTCGCTTCGCTTTCAAAACTCGATACGTCGTCGGCGCGGGAAGTGCACGGCGGCGTGGATTTTTTGAATGCTTTCCGCGACGACCAGGTCAAGCCGGCTTCCGCCGAAGAGCGCGCCGGCATCATCAAGTCGTTCCCAACCTCGGAAGCCGATCTTAATAAAGTTTTGGGCATCATGGAGAAATAATATGGCTGACATCTTTCCTGACATTCAAACAACGCTCGCGGCCTATCGCGCCAAGACGCTTAAACCGTCGACGGTCGCGGCCGACCTTTTGGCGCGGCTTGAGGCGGAGAATCCGCAATTGAACGCTTACCTGCGAACTTACGCGCCGGAGATTGCCGCGGCGGCGGCCAAGGCCGATGCGGCTTACGCGTCCGGGACGGCCAGGCCGCTCGAAGGAATTTTCGTCGGCGTGAAAGACAATTTGCTGGTCGCCGGGACGCGAACCGGTTCGGCTTCCAAAATGCTCGAAGGCTATGTGGCGCCGTATACCGGCACGGCCGTCGGGAAATTGCTCGACGCCGGCGCGATCATGATCGGCAAGACCAACATGGACGAATTCGCCATGGGTTCGTCGACCGAGAACTCGGCTTACGGTCCGACCAAGAATCCGAAAGACCCGTCTTGCGTTCCCGGCGGATCGTCCGGCGGTTCCGCCGCCGCGGTGGCGGCCGGGCTTTGCCACGTGGCGCTCGGTTCGGACACCGGCGGCTCCATCCGCCAACCGGCCTCGCTCTGCGGCTGCGTCGGTTTTAAGCCGACCTACGGTTCGGTTTCGCGCTACGGGCTCATGTCCATGGCCTCGTCGCTCGATGTCATCGGCCCGCTCGCCAACTCGGTTGCCGACGCGCGCGTCGTTTACGACACGATCCGCGGCGCCGACGAGCATGACGCCACCTCGCATTACATCAAAGGCGCGAAGAAACTGGCGGGCGACGGCTCGCTTAAGGGCGTGCGCGTCGGCGTGCCCCGCGAATATTTTTTGCCCGGGCTCGACGCCGACGTCGAGGGCTGCGTGCAAAAAGGCATTGCCAAGCTTAAGGCGCTCGGCGCGGAGATCGTCGACATTTCGCTACCCAACGCCGAACACGGCTTGGCGGCTTACTACGTGCTCATGCCGGCCGAAGTTTCGACCAACCTGTCGCGTTTCGACGGCGTGCGCTATCCCGCTTCGCAAATGGCCGGCGCTGCCTCGCTCATTGACGGCTACGTGAAGAGCCGCGCCGCTTTCGGCCCCGAGCCGCAGCGCCGCATCCTGGTCGGAACCTACGTGCTTTCGGCCGGATATTACGACGCCTATTATCGCCAAGCGCAAAAAGTTCGCGGCTTGATCGTCAAGGATTTCAACGACGCCTGGCAGAAAGTCGACATCATTGTTTCGCCGACCTCGCCGACGGTCGCTTGGCCGCTTGGCGAAAAAGTCGACGACCCGCTGGCCATGTACCTGTCGGATATTTTTACGATCAACGCCAACTTGGTCGGCATTCCTTCCATCTCTTTGCCGTGCGGCGAAGCCGATGGCATGCCGGTCGGCATTCAGCTCGCGGCGGCCCGCGACGAGGACCTGTTCCTGCTCGACGTCGCCGAAGCGTTTGAAAAAGCCAACTAAGAATTATTAAAGGGATTAGATCTTAGGGATTAGCGATTGACTAACCTCTAACTCCCAAACCCTAAACCCTAACGGTATGCCTCACAAATATAATCCGAATTTTGCCGCGGCCCGCCGCCGGGAAAAGGCCAGGAATCTTGAGGTCCGCGTCCCGCACTGGTGGAGCAAAGAAGTTAAGCCCAAAACCTCCGTCGCCATTTGTCCCAACTGCCATGCTATTTATTTTGACAAGCATTGGCATACTTGGTCGCATGCGACCAAAGTGCTGCCGGTCGGGCACAAGATCAGCGACGAACTCTGTTTTGCCTGCCGTTCGATCGGCGGCTCGAAGAAAAAGGGTTCGGAATTCGGCTATGAGGGCGAAGTGACGCTTTCCGGCTTTAGCGATCCTGACCTGAAGTTAGAGGTGGTCCGGACGGCTAAAAATGTCGCCAGCCGCGCCGTTGAACGCAATCCCGAAGCGCAAGTCATCAAGATCGAGGACAAGGGGCGAACGGTGCGCATTACCACGACCAACGGCCAGCTAGCCGAGGCGATCGGCAAAGAGGTTGATCGATCGCATAAAGGCGGCGTTTTAAGCGTCCGTTTTTCCGAAGAAGACCGTCCGGTTCGCGTTTATTGGAGCGCCAAAGAATAACCGCTATGAAAAAATTCCTTGAATTTTTCCGGCATCATGTGAGCGAGGACGGCTATGCCATCATCGAACCGACCGCCGCCGGGTTGTCGCTCGGAATTTTCGGCGGACTCTTGATCGCCGTCTATACGATCCTGTGCGCCTACACCGGATACGGCATTGAATTGGAAATGAATTTTGAGGCCGTCTTTCCCGGCTATTCCCTGACCCTGCCCGGCGGAATCGTCGGCGTGATCTGGATGTTCTCGATCGGCTATCTTTCCGGCTCATTCCTTTCGTGGATCTATAACAAGCTGGCGAAGAATTCATAAAATGCCCAAAGCTTTAATAAAAATTTTGGTCGTTGCCTGCATCGCGAGCGCGCTCGCGATCGCTTGGCATACGGAGGAGATGGCCGGCGGCGTGATGAATGACGACGGCATGTCCGCCTCTTGTTTGACGGTCTGCCTAACGCACGGCGACGCGGCCGCGCCGGCGATCGCTCTCTCCTTTGCGGTTGCTTGTTTGGCGGCGGTTTTTTTCCTTCTTCAAATTTTCATTGCGCCGACCGGTTTCAGCCGGTCGATCGGCCAAGCGCAAAAAGATCGGCATCGATATTTGATGAAAACGATCGTCATGTTGCGATAGCAAGAACAAGGCTTTCTTGTTCTTAACGCTATTGGCAAATATGCAATGCACAAACAATTCAACCGCCGCCGCGCCCAATGAACGCCGGCCGTCATTTTTCGCGCTGATCGGCTTGTTCGGCTTGGTGCTGCTCATCGGCTTGCTGTTGTCGCGGCTGGGCCTGTTCCGCGCAAATTTCGCCGTTAACGGCTCGATCGGCTTCTTTTCCGCGCTGGTGATCGGGCTGGTCGCGGCTTCGTCGTCATGCATGGCCGTTTCCGGCGGCCTGCTTTTGGCCACGGCGGCCAAATTCAACGAACACCGGCTCAAGACCGGCCGTTCGATCTCGCGCCTGGCCCCGGTTCTCCTTTTTGTCGCGGGCCGCGTTCTTTCATATGCCGTTTTGGCGGCGTCATCGGCGTGATCGGACAAACTGTTTCCGTTTCGCCCTTCGTGTCCGGGGCGATCACGGCCGTGGCCGCGGTGGTCATGCTGGCGCTCGGCGCCGACATGCTGAAACTGCTTCCGAAACGGTTAAAGAAAATGATGCCAACCATGCCGGCCTTTATTTCGCGCCGGGTGATGCGGGCCGATTCGTCAATGCACCCGGCCGCGCCGCTTCTTTTGGGCGCGGGGACCTTTTTCCTGCCTTGCGGCTTTACCCAAGCGCTGCAACTGTATGCGCTGTCGGCGGGGAGTTTTGGCGCCGGCGCGCTCATCATGGGCGCCTTCGCTTTAGGCACGGTGCCGGCGCTGGTCGCCCTCGGCTGGTTCGCCGACTCGTGGAAAGGGAAGTCGGGACGCTTCTTTTTTCGCCTGGCCGGCGCCGCGCTGGTCGTCCTCGGCGTTATCAATTTTGGCAACGGCTACAATCTCATGGGCCTGCCGGTCTTGTCGTATAACGCCGCCCCGGGTTCCGAGGCGGCTTCTTTCGCTTCCGATGACGGACAGACGCAGACCGTCAGCATGACGATCGGGCCGAACGGCTATTCTCCCGACTCGTTCACGCTCCGGGCCAACGAGCCGACGCGCTGGCTCATCGACGCAACCAACGCTTCCGGTTGCCAAATGGCCATTGTTTCGCGTTCGCTCGGCCTGAACCAGGCTTTGAACGCCGGCGAGAACGTGATCGAGTTTACCGCCCCCGCCGCGCCGGGAACTTACCAATTCAGCTGTCCGATGGGCATGTATCGCGGACAGATCATTGTTCGATCATAATTATGGAAAAAATAAACATTCCCATTTCCGGGATGCATTGCGCTTCATGCGCTTTGCGCATTGAAAGCTCGCTTAAAAAGGTCCCCGGCGTCATCTCGGCCTCCGTCAATTATGCCACCGAGGCGGCGGCGGTCGAGTATGACCCCAAGACCGCCGGCGACGCCCAACTCCACCAGGCCATTGAGGCCGAGGGATATTCCGTCGCGACCGTCGGCGCGGCCGCTCATGAACAGAAAGCGGCGGCGGAGAGCGGCGCCTATCGAACGGCGTTCGGCGCGATCGCGCTTTCGATCCCGGTTCTCGCCATCGCCATGTTCGGATTGAAAGTTCCCGGTTCGATCGGCGGCTACGCCGCGTCGCTTTGGATCGAATTCATTTTGTCGGCCATTGTCATCTTTTGGTTCGGCCGGCAATTTCATCTTGGCATGTTGCGCCGCGCGCGGCGTTTGGTCGCCGACATGGATACGCTGGTTTCGATCGGCACGCTGACCGCCTTCATCTACAGCGTTTGGTCCGTCGCCGCCGGCGGCGCCTCGGCTTATTTCGAGGTCGGCGCCACCGTTACCGCGCTCATTTTGCTGGGACGGTTTTTGGAAGAAAAAAGCCGGGGGCAAACGTCGTCGGCCGTGGCCAAGCTGTTGGGGCTGGCGGCCAAAGAAGCGCGGCGGCTCGTTGACGGCCAAGAGGAGATGGTCGCGATCGACGCGGTTAAGCCGGGCGACGTGCTGCTGGTCAAGCCCGGCGAAAAGATCCCGCTCGACGGGCGGGTGAGAAACGGCGCGTCGTCGGTCGACGAATCAATGCTCACCGGCGAAAGCGCCCCGGTCGACAAAAAAGTCGGCGACCGGGTATATGGCGCGACCATGAACGCGAACGGCGTTTTGACGGTCGTCGTCGAACGGGCGGCCGACGAATCGGCGCTGGCGCAAATTGCGCGCTTGGTCCAACAGACGCTGGCGCAAAAAGCCCCGATCGAACATTTGGTCGATCGCGTTTCCGGAATATTTGTTCCGGCGATCATTGCCATTGCCGTGGCGGTTTTCTTGGCGTGGTTCTTGGCGACCAAGAACCTGGCCGCCGCCGTGAACGCCGCGGTTGCCGTTTTGGTCGTGGCCTGTCCTTGCGCGCTGGGTTTGGCCACGCCGACGGCGGTGCTGGTCGGCACCGGCGAGGGGGCGAAGAACGGCGTTCTCATCAAGAACGGCGCGGCTTTTGAAAAAGCCCGCCGCATTGACACGGTCGTCTTTGACAAGACCGGAACGCTGACGCTGGGCAAGCCGGTGGTGACGGATGCGGCGATCGGCGGCGCGGCGGGCGGCAATGAGGTGCTGGCGCTGGCCGCCGCGGCCGAAGCCGGTTCCGAACACCCGCTTTCGCGCGCGATCGTCGAATATGCGCTTACCAACGGGATCAAAGCGCCGCCGGCTTCCGCCTTTGTCGCCGTCGCGGGGCAGGGCGTGCGCGCCGAGGTGAACGGTTTGAGCGTCGCCATTGGCAATGACAAGCTGGTCCCGGATGCCGGCGAATATCAGGCGGCGATCGGCGCGCTGGAAACATCCGGCAAAACCGTCGTTCGCGTCAACGTCGACGGAAAAACGCTGGGCATTATTGCGATCGCCGATGCGCCAAAGCCGGGCGCAGCGGACGCCGTTAGCGAGTTGAAGCGGCAGGGGATGACGGTGGTCATGATCACCGGTGACAATGAACGAACGGCGCGCGCCGTGGCTAAAACCCTGGGGATCGACGAAGTGGTTGCCGGCTGTCTGCCATCCGGCAAAGCCGCGGCCGTAAAAACAATGCAAGAAAAAGGACGCCTGGTCGTCTTTGTCGGGGACGGGATCAACGACGCGCCGGCGCTGGTTCAGGCCGACCTTGGCATGGCGATCGGCACCGGCTCGGACATTGCCATTGAAGCGGGGGACATGGTTCTGGTTGCCGGCGGTCCGGGCAAAATCGTCTATGCGCTCGCGCTCGCGCGCCAGACCTTTGGCACGATCAGACAGAATTTATTTTGGGCGTTTTTCTATAACGTCATTGCCGTTCCGGTCGCCGCTTTGGGCTTGCTTAATCCAATGATCGCCGGGGCGGCGATGGCATTTTCTTCCGTTTCCGTGGTAACCAACGCCCTGCGGATAAAGCGTTTGACAATAAAACAATAAAGCCTGAAAATACCTTATCAATGCCTTTAAGCATTAAGTAATCACCATAATATGTCCGAGGACAAGATCATCGAACCGGCCGTCCATCCAATGCCGGTCATCTCGACCACCAAGGAAAAGAGCATCTTTGATGTCATTCCCTCGAAGGTGGCCTTTTTTTCCGGCCTGGTCGCCGGCATCATGGCTTTTGCCACGATCGGTTTCATTCTTTTGCTGGTGGGCGGCATGGACTTGAGCAAATTGAGCTTTGGCGGCGCCAACACTCCGGCCTTTGGCGGGAAAAAGCCGGCGGTCGCGAACGGAAACACCAATACCAACGCGCCGGCGGCCAACAAGCTTGACCAGCTGCCGCCGATCACCAAGGATGACCATGTCCGCGGCGATCTGTCCAAGGCCAAGATCGCCTTGGTCGAATACTCGGACTACGAGTGCCCGTTCTGCAAGACCTTCCACCCGACCCTCTTGTCGGTGTTGAAGAAGTATGGCAACGACGTCGCTCTGGTTTACCGCCACTTCCCGTTGTCGTTCCACCAGAATGCTGAAAAGGAAGCGGAAGCGGCCGAGTGCGTCGCCCAGCTTGGCGGCAATACCGCTTTCTGGAATTTCTCCGACAAGATCTATGATCGCACCACCTCGAACGGCACCGGCTTTGCGTTAACGGCGCTCGGGCCGTTGGCCAAAGAGGTCGGCGTTGACCAGAAGAAGTTCCAGGACTGCTTGGATTCCGGCAAGAACGCCAAGCTTGTTGCCGACCAGCAGGCCGGCGGCGAAGCGGCCGGCATTAGCGGCACGCCCGGCACGATCATCATCACCAAGGAAGGCAAGACCGACATGGTGAACGGCGCCCAGTCGTTGAGCACCGTCGAATCGCAGATCGACGCCTTGCTGAAGTAATTTGGCTTAATTGAGAAAAGGCGGCTCATCGCGGGCCGCCTTTTCTGGACTTTAATCGCTAAATCGGGTAAAAACTATATAGATAGTTTTCAAAGCGGAAGCGTGGCCGAGTGGCCGATGGCGCACGCTTGGAAAGCGTGTAACCTGAAAGGGTTCAGAGGTTCGAATCCTCTCGCTTCCGCTTTGAAAATTCATCCTTTTAAAACCGGAACTTTTTAAATACACCGATGAAAATCATCCTGCACGATCTTAAAGACAACCCGCGCACGCTGATCCGCCGGGCCGGATACAGCGAACATTATGATGCGCGCAGCCAGCAGACGAGCTATGCGCGGCGGCTGGGCACCGGCATTTTCCCCAAGTTTCACGTGTATCTGGCCGAACAGGCCGGCGGCGTTGAAGTTTCAATCCATATTGACCAAAAACAGCCCAGTTACGGGGTTGGCCACATGCATTCCGGCGATTACGACGGACCGCTTATCGAACGCGAACTGGAGCGCATTAAGCAGTCATTTGAAAACGCCGCGCCGCCCGAACCGGAAGAACCCGAGCCCAAGAAAGGCTTTTTCGGCAAATTATTCGGTTAAATCGACCCCCGGCAGGGGGTCTTTAAATAAAAGCTAAAAGCTGTAAGCTGTAAGCGAGGTATGCGCGACCCGGTCGTCGACGAGATCAAACAGCGGATCAATATCGTGGAAGTGATCCAGGAATATTTGCCGCTTAAGAAGGCCGGCACCAACTGGAAAGGCCTGTGCCCGTTCCACGGCGAAAAATCGCCGTCCTTTATGGTATCCGAGGACCGGATGATGTTTCATTGTTTCGGTTGCGGCGAGCACGGCGATGTTTTTACCTTTTTGATGAAGCAGGAGGGTTATGAATTTCCCGAGGTCTTGAAGCTGCTGGCCGACCGCGCCGGGGTGAAGATCGAGCGCCGTGATCCGAAGATTGCCCACGAGCGAAATTTGCTTTCCGAGATCGCCGACATTTCATCGCGCTTTTATCAGAAGGTGCTGACCGATTCGCCGCAGGCGGAAACGGCGCGGCAGTATTTGGGCAAGCGCGACCTGAAGAAAGAAACGGCCGCCGCCTTTGGCATCGGTTTTGCGCCCGACGGCTGGGAAAACCTCTGCAATTTTTTGAACAAGCGCGGATACAAAGACGATGACATAATTAATTCCGGGCTCGCCCTGCGTTCGGTCAACGGCCGCGGCATTTACGATCGTTTCAGGAAACGCGTCATGTTCACGATCAAGAACGCGCAAGGCCAAGTGGTCGGCTTCACCGGCCGCTTATTGCCGGAAGACGAAAAAAAACCCGATGCCGGCGGCAAGTATGTGAACACGCCGGAGTCGGCGCTTTACCACAAGGGTTCGGTCCTTTACGGTTTGGACCAAGCCAAGCAAGAAATAAAAAAACACGATCTGGCCGTCCTGGTCGAAGGCAATATGGATGTCGTTTCTTCGCACCAAGCCGGGATCCGCAACGTGATCGCCGCGTCCGGCACGGCGCTCACCGACGACCAGCTGCGTTTGCTCGGCCGCTACACGCGCCGTTTGGCCGTGGCTTTTGACGCCGATGCGGCGGGGGACAGCGCGGCGAAGAAAGGGATCATCTTGGCGCTGCGCGCCGGTTTCCTGGTGAAGGTTATCATCATCCCCGAAGGCGCCGGCAAGGATCCGGACGATTGCGTGCGCAAGGATCCGCAGCTTTGGCGCACGGCGATCGAAAAGGCGATCGACGTCATTGATTTTTTGGTGCAAAGCGCCAGGGCGAAATTCGATCTGCGCAGCGTCGAAGGCAAACGGGCGGCGGTGGAACAAATTCTGCCGATCGTTGCCGAGGTTGGCGATCCGGTCGTGGCCGCGCACTACCTCAAAGTTCTCGCCGAGGCGGTCGGCACGCCCGAAGACATCATTAGAAACGAGCTGGCCAAAAAGACGCAGCGTCCCGGCGCGAGCGCGGCGGCCGGCAATCAGCCGACGCCGGCGTTATCGCGGACGCGTATGCTCTCTGAGCGCTTATTGGCGATCTATCTCACCTGTCCGGCGGTGCGTTCGGAGGTGCAAAACCGCCTGAAAACGGAACATTTGGAAGGGGCCGACCTCCGGGACTTGTACGGATGGGCCATGGCGGGGTATACTCAAAATATCATTTCGCTTCCCGCGCCAAGGGAAGACCGAGCCAAAGAGCTCGCTGAAATACTGCCGCTGAAGCTCGATGTCGAGCCGGCGGACGAACCGTTCGAAGAAGCCAAAAATATTCTGAATATTCTCGCGTCGCTCCACCGCCAAGCGGAACGTGAACGGCTCGAGACCGAAATGCGCGAAGCCGAGAAGATCGGCGATGTTGCGCGTATCAACGAAATTGCGAAATTATTTAAAGAGCTTTAAGGGGTGAACGGGGTCCGTCCCTCAACCCTAACCTCTAACCCCTCGGAATTTTTTATGTCGAAAGAGAAACACAAGCCGGTTAAAAAACCGGCCGCCAAGCCGGTGAAGCACCATAAGGAAGAAAAGAAAGCCAAGATCGCGCCCAAGGCCAAGCCGGCGTCCAAGCAGCAGCATAAAAAGCCGGTCAAATTGACGCGCGCCCCCAAAGCGCCGCCGCCACCTCCGGAAGCGATCGAATCGCTTTTGGACAAGGGGCGCCAGCGCGGATTCATCACCGAATCGGAAATTTTGCATACCTTCCCCGAGGTTGAGGACTACATGGACACCTACAACGCCTTTTTGGACGTCATCGACCGCGTCGGTTTCCGCGTCATTGAAACGCGCGAAGGTTTCCTGGGCAAACGCAAGGAGCATGAGGAAATGATGAAGAGCGTCGGCGGCACCGAACGCAAGACCAAAGAAAAGACCGGCGGCGCCGTCTACGACAATCTGACCGAAGATTCGATCCAAATGTATTTGCGCGAGATCGGCAAAATCCCGCTGCTGACCTCCGAGCAAGAAGTTGAGCTGGCCAAGCGCAAAGAGCGCAACGAACGCGAAGCCGAACGCAAGCTGATTGAAGCGAACCTCCGTCTCGTCGTTTCCATCGCCAAAAAGTTCGTCGGCAAATCGCTTTCGCTTCTCGACCTGATCCAGGAAGGCAACATCGGCCTGTTCCGCGCCGTTAAAAAGTTCGAATACCGCAAGGGCTACAAGTTCTCGACCTACGCCACCTGGTGGATCCGCCAAGCCATTACCCGCGCGCTTGCCGACCAGTCGCGCACCATCCGCATCCCGGTGCACATGGTCGAAACGATCAACAAGTTCCAGCAGATCGAACGCCAACTCATCCAAGACCTCGGCCGCGAACCGCTCCCCGAAGAGATCGCCGCCGAAATGGGTTTGGAAATTGAGAAGGTCAACCACATCATCAAAATTTCCCAGGACACGGTGTCGCTGGAAACGTCGGTCGGCGAGGATGACGAAGACTCGACGCTTGAGGACTTCATCGAAGACGTGAAGAACGTCACACCCGACCGTTCGGCCGCGCTGCAGCTGCTGCGCGACTACGTGAAGGACGTGGTGAAAGATTTAAGCCCGCGCGAACAGAAAATTTTGGAAATGCGCTTCGGCCTCGCCGACGGCGTGACCCACACGCTCGAAGAGGTCGGCAAAGAATTCGACGTCACCCGCGAGCGCATCCGCCAAATTGAAGCCAAATCGTTGGAGCGCATCAAGGCCCACAGCCTCATTGAAAAACTCCGCGACTACTAATCAGCTTTTAGCAATAACAAAAACCGCAGCCTCTGTCTTGCGGTTTTTGTTATTGATTTCCCCCTCGCCCTACGCAGCGATAGCGGAGTGGGGAGAGGGTAGGGTGAGGGGCGGCGGAATTCGACTGTTGGTGAGCTTGCCGAACCATTCGACACTCGGCCGCAAATTACTTCACCCCGTTCTTTTTAAAACACTCTTCGTATTTTTTATCCATGACCATGATGTGGCCGACCAGCCAGAGATCAAGGAAGCCGATCAATTCAACGGACAGTTCGTGCGTGTCGCCGTAGATCCGCTTGAATTTCTCGTTGATCATGTTGACGAAATACGCATGGGCGGCTTTATGCGCTTCGGCGTCCTCGTAACCGAATTCTTCAAAATATTGTTCTTCCAAAGCAAAATGTTTGTTGGTATATTCGAAAAGGTTGACGAACGTCCCGGTCAGCACCTTGTCCGCCTCTTTATTAATGATCGCCTGGTTCAGGTCGGACATCGTTTGGATCAGCTTTTTGTGCTGTTCATCGATGACCGTAAACCCGAGACTTAATTCATCGCGCCACTCAATACCGAGCATATATGCTGGATTAGTGTTTAGATGGCTAAATTATACCCCCGCCGCCCGTCCCTTGCCAGCGAAAAGCAAAATTGCTATATTATCCCCACGAGGCCGTAAGGTCTCGGTTATATATTCTATCGGTAAAACTACCATATTCCGAGGTAGCTCAGCGGTAGAGCAGGGGACTGTCAAAACTGACTGGTCGTAAGACCATTGTAGGACCGCCACTTCACTTCCTCTCCTTAATCAAGGAGAGGGTAGGGTGAGGTCGGCGTCGTAGGCAGCGCTCTTCGGTAACGGAGAGATGAAAAATTGGGTGAATTCGGTGAACGCCGTCCGGCCAACGCCGAGCCAAGCCGCATACCACACATGGTATGCGGAAGGTGTAGAGACTATCCCGAAAGGGAGTAGGCCGAGCTCAAGCTCGGTCGAAGCGCCCAACTCCCCGCCATAGGCGGGGATGATGACATAGTCCAGTAGTCAGAACTGTAATCCCTTGGTCGTGGGTTCGATCCCCACCCTCGGAGCCACAATACTAGTTATAGGAAAATTTCCGGTTTTCCCGTACGCCGTGCCTAGCACGGCGTATTGTGTTTTAGCGATAAATTCGATTTTTTTATTTTTTAAAAACAGGTTCGAGCCGAAGATTTTTTGAGCGAACGATTTTTTGAGGGGCCCGGGCGTCGTTTCGTCAATTTCGT
>JAHFIF010000066.1 GCA_023246535.1 bacterium | reverse complement strand
CGTGCACCCAAGCGCGGTGATGTTGGGGGGGCAGTCTTTCCTGGGTTCTGCCCCTCTCGGTGACAGGACAGACATAAATGTCGGGGAATTTGATACGCTGGCTATCACAGCTTTTCAATACCCAGGTTCGGGAAGTTTGGTGAATGTAAAAGTCGATGTTGGCGGAGTCACTACGACAATTGGAAACTTTAACGGCGATAATCCGACCTTCGCATTAAAACGGACTGTATTTACCGCCCCTTCGATTGAAAACTACCAACTACAGCTAGACCTAGCTGGAGATTTTTATCTAATCGGGTTCGAAGCTTGGCGTTCGACCGACGCACTTTCTATCATGCAGGCTGGGTGGAACGGGCAATATAGCTCGGACTATGCTACTGGTACCGCTGACGTATATTCTCCAAAAAACTCTGCGGCATTTATGATGGCAGACGCTTTAATAGTAAATCAGGGGATTAATGACGTAGCGGCGTCGGTTTCACAAGCGACATTCGAGGCTAATTACAAAGCCTATATCGACACGGTGCTCGCAGCAAAACCTGACACAATACTATTTTTTGTTATACCAAACGACCTAAGTATAGGGCTAGGATACCTGCCCTCCGCAATCACGTCTTTAGCCGCGTTTTACGGGGCCACCGTACTGGATACTCGATTAGCTCCAGATATGGCTACATACTTAAGTGCAGCAGCTGCCGGGAAAATGTTCGATGGGCTACACCCTAGCGGGTCAGGGTATTTAGCCATTGCCAATTACTTTGGGCCGATAATTAAATCGGTATTATACCCGTAGTGGGGCGGACTAAATGAGTCTACTAGACATAGCGAGAAAAGCTGGCGCGGCCATAATCCGGGACGTTGTGCCCGGCGGCGCGCTAATTATCGACACGATTAACGCCGTGTTGCCGCCCGACAAACAACTGCCGCCTGACGCCACAGGGGACAGCCTCGCGGCGCGGCTATCGCAGCTAGAACTGCAAGCGAGCACTACGGTCGCGATGCTCAACGCCGAGGCGCAAAGCACGCACACGACGCGCCCGCGCATCGCGCTGGGTGCGTTCCACGTCGTCGCTACCGTGACGCTAGTCGTGGTCTCGATGTGGGCCGTGGCGATCATGCGCGGCGACGTTAAGATGCTGTCAGCGATCACCGAGGGGTGGGAGTTTGTACTCGCGGCGATCGTGCCGTTCGTCGGATGGTTGAACCAATATTTCGGCATTTTGCGTGACGAGCACAGAAACCGCCTAGACGCGGCCAACGGTTCGATACCCGCGCGCGGTCTGGCGGGCCTAGTCGCGGCATTCAAAAAATAGTAATATGGTGCGAATCACATCGACCGAGGCCCGCGCATGAGCCCTGATTTCCCGAAAATACCACCCGAGCTATTAGGCGTCATACTCGCCGCCGTTATGTCGTTTCTGCGGCTCGCGTACGACGGCAGCGAGACAAAACCCACACGCATCATGCTAGAGATGGCAATATGCGGCGGCTTGGGCCTAGCGGCCAGTTACGCCGTCCGCGCCATGGGGTGGAGTTTAGATTGGTGTATCGTCGCGAGTTGTTGCATAGGCTACCTAGGGCCGCTCACGGTTCGAGTTCTGGTGCTTCGAGGCATCGAGGCTCGCGTCGGTAAGTGAGTCGCGGCACCACAGCCAGAACACCGACAGGTATCCCGCCGCTAAGGTGATCGGGCCTAGTGCGATCATCGCCACCCCCATCGCGCGGTTGCCGCGGTTCTCGTAGACTTCAAGGCTTAGCACCCGCACTTGCCGCAGCAACAGCCAGACGGACAGCGAGCCGCCCGACCAGCACATCACGGCTATTAATAATAAAATGTAGTTTTGCATTTGTTTGCCCTCGTAAAGGCCCCGAAGGGCCGGATCGATTAAGCTGCAAAGAATGTGTAAGTCCCGCTCTTAGCGTGTAAAGAAACGGGCTGAGTACGCTCTGCTTTCTTTACGTTAACTTCCGAGTGGCTAACACGATGAGTCGAAACATTAACCGCCTGGCCGCCTGTAGTTAAATCGCCGGCAATTTCAATGCTTTTTAAATTCTTCGGCGCGTTAACTAGGTAGCCGATTACTTTTGAACCTAAAGACTTTTTACCGATTACCGCTGCGTATGTGTTCATCTCGTTCACCTTAGTTTTGTCCGGCGCTTTATTGCCCCGGTGAGTTAAATATACGCGCAATGCGCGTATGCGTCAACTACCGTTCGTCGGCTAGCCGCGAGTGGTGAACACGTAGACCGCGATAGCCAGCGCCGCCATGTACGTCGACAGGTCAAATCCCCAGAAAAACAGGACGAGAATCGCAACCGCGACGATGTCAGCTAGGAGGCGTTTCACAATATCCACCACGCGCCGCAAGCCATCGCCAACCAAATAGCAATACTCGCCACTTGACTCGGCCAGTCTTCATCTTGCCAAATTTCGCCGACGTGATACCCGAAGTTCCCGAGAGCATCGGCCAGTTCGACCGCCGCAAACAGTATTAAAATCGGGAATAGCATCAAAATCCTAACCGCATTCATACGTTAGCCCTCCAATAAAAGTACTCGATGCCGCCGCTCGGCGCGGTGCGCTCTTCGCGGGTTAAATAGCCGCGCCGCCAAAGACGCGACAGCCGGGCGCTGGCTGATTGGATCGAACAGCCGAGGCGCGCGGCGAGTTGCCCCGTCGTCACGCCCGGCCCGCCCGATCCAACCCACCGCACGACATCGACGTCGTCTGGTGTGAGCAGTAACGCGCGGATTTTGGCAGAATGGCCGCGCATCACCAGGCCGCGGATGTCTTTCACAGCAGCCACCCGCGCCACTCGCCGGCAACGCGCAAAACGCGCGCCAATTTGCGGCCAGCGGCGAGATGTACGAGCCCGCCTAGCGTGTTTGATCGAATCATAATCTGTGCACCAATTTAAATAACCTAAGTTTAGCGTGCGGCATGTTGCGCGCCTCGCCGGTTGTCGATTCCCAGCATTGCCACGTTTTGAGGGCAGCGCCGATACTTTCGGCGGCTTGCGCTTGAGTCAAACCGGCGGCGAGGCGAGTCGCGCGCACCTCGTCGGGTGTGGGGCTTTTCTTTACTGACATGCTGGCACCTCGGGGGTAGGGCTTGGCGGCGACGGCGTAACGCTCGGCAATCCGAGCAACGCGTTAACGGTTGCGACGGGTATTGCGGGCAGGTTAACAATCGGCGCGGGGCTGGGTAATAGCTCGGCGCACTCGGGCCAGACTTTGAGCAACGCTTTGACGTTACTCACGGAGTACACTATCGCGCTAACCGCCTGCCGAACCTCCTCGCGCTGCCGCTCAACGTCGGCAGCTTGGTCGTCGTACGCGGCGATCCAAAACACCGCCTCGTGGCCGACGGGGATATAAAAACGGCCCGGGCATAATCGGTGTCCGAATTCAGCGTCGAAGGTAAACCGGCGGCGCTTGCCATGGTCGATCACCTCGACGTAGCTACTGGTTTCTATTCGAAAACACGGGTAGTCGCTGAGTTGCCGACTCATAGCTTCGCGGATGTCGGCGGCCTGTCGCTCAAGCTCCACGGCCTCCCCCTCCCCACCTAGCGATAAGATGCGCAAGTCTTCGGCGAGGCGGTACTCGGCAGCCTTTAGCGCTTCTACGCGCTGCGGGTGGCCTGACTTTTCGATTGCCGCGTCAATAATTTGATCGCGGGTGGTGTTAGTTAATCGTTGCATGGTTTTCTGCCTAGTTTATTAGAAAAGAGGTCGGGCCGACGGCGGTGCCTTTAACGATGTGCACCTCGTCGTCGGGGTAAGTAACGTCGTAGCCTTTAACGGGCAACGGTTCGGGTTCAAGACGCGCGATAGCGTCGAGGTACATGCCGCCGTTAGGTGCGGCGCGGCGGGTTTGCAACGCAACACGTATGCCGCATGATTCCAACACTAGCGCGTGGGTCAGCACGTCGCCGGTTTGGGGGATTGTAACGCGGCACGCTTTGTAGCCTTGGGGGGTCTGTAAAGTGTTCATGGTGTTTGCCCTGTTTTGTGTTGGTGTGACGTAAATATAGGCGCAATGCGCGCATGCGTCAAGCGGAGCCTGTTACCGTTCGTCGGGTAGTGCGCAGGAGGGGGCTAGTATTTTGAGCATGTGCACGGCTTGTGTTAACGCGTCCGCGTGCGCGCTGTGGTGTACGCCTACACGCTCGACGGGTAAATCAGGCCGCAGGTCGCACACCGTGCGGAAACACCGCTCGCCCCAGTGCGGCCACGGCGGCGCGAGGCCGACACGGGCGTACGTTTCGGCTAAAAGCCCGCAGTCGAACCGCGGGCCGTTGCCCCACATTAGACGGTGGTCGTGTGGTACGCCGCCAGCCTCGACCCACGCGGTAAACGCCTGTAGCACATCAACAGTACTGCCGGTTTTGCCGGTAAGCTCTTGGCGGGCCGCGTCGCCCTGACGGAGCCACCACAACACCGTGTCAGCGTCCATTTTCCCGCCGTGCGCGACAGCGTCAGCCAGACCGATAGTGGCGTAAAACGCGCGCCCCGTGACGCCATGCTCGGGGTCGAACTCAACCGCCCCGATTGCTAGGACTGGCGCACCCGAGGTGACGCCCATTGTTTCGAGGTCTAGTGATATGTTTCTCATAGTTTTAATCCTCCTAGTGTCATACGTTTATAAACGTAATCCAGTGGGTGTTCATAGCCTTCCCCGATTTATGCCCAAACAGCGGCGCCTTTTCAGTCAGGGCTAGGAGCTCAGAAACTTTAACTTGCGTTTCATTCCACTTAAAAATCAGAACGCCGTCTCGCGCGAGCACCCTAAAGCACTCTTTAAACCCTGCGCGTATGTCGCTTTGCCAATCGTTATTTAATCGCCCGTATTTAAGCCCCAGCCAGCTGCGTTTGCCGACGCTAACAAGGTGTGGTGGGTCAAAAACCACTAGCTTAAAAGTGCCGTCGTCAAACGGCATGCTTCTAAAATCCAGCGGCATGTCGGGGTGAATTTTTAAGGCTCGCCCGTCACATAAAATGTGACTTTCGTTGCGTATGTCCCCGAAAATTGCCAGCTCGTTTTTTGGGTTAAACCAAAACATGCGGCTGCCGCAACACGGGTCTAAAACTTTCGCCATTTTTCTAATCCTTCTGGTAACGTTCGTGTTCCCAACCGGCGCCGCGGATCGGCCACCAGTGCGCCCAGGCGGGCCGTTCTATCATGATCGCCGTCATTTCTTCTAGCGTGCCGACGCCGTCCGGCAATTCGACTACCGCCTCGTCGTGGGTGTGCATTACAACAGGGTAACCGCGACGATCGAGACGCACCAGCGCCTCGCCTTGGATGTCCGCGCACGCCGCCTGCACGACGTTTTCGAACAACCGCGCGCCGTATGTTTCAAGTCGAAACCAGCCAACGGGGCCTTTTACAGGGTTCGAGTTGTAGCCCTCGAACGTGATCTGGTACGACGGGCCGCGCGTTAGTCGGTCAGTCGAGTTGTCTAGCCGCGGGCGGTGGTAGTTGAGAAATCGCCCCGACGGCAGACGGCACACTAGAATATCCTCGTGCACAATGTATGCGATGTCGTTGCACTGGAACCATGCACCGGGCGTTAGAATAGCGCTAATCGCGGCACCCTCTAGCCCGAAAAGTTCGGCGCGGTAGTCCCACTTACCGGGGCCGCACCAGCGGTATTGGCCACCCCACATGTCGGGGAATTCCGGCGACTCCGCGCGCCATTTGAGCACGTCGGTTTTAATCGCCTCGTCGGAGTCGAAGTATGAGTCGGCGCCAAAGTTTTTCCATGAGCCAATAAAACCCCCGTAACCTCCCGCGAGCTCTCGGATTTTTCCAATCCCCTTTCTAGCGGGATGGTGTGAACCAGTTCTCTTTTTGTAGTCTAGTATTTCGTCGAGCGGTATGCCTGTTGCGTTAGCCGCTGACTGTTCGTAAATCTTGCCATGCGTGCTGAATACTTCGATACGCCACGCGCAACGTGTCAAGCATGCCGCCGCGACAGCTTCGATAGCCGAGAAGTCGACAGCGATAAGACGGCAGCCTTCTGCGGCTAAAAACAGCCCGCGCAGAATGCCGCACAGCACCGGCACGGCTCGACCCCACATCGTCTCCACGTGGGTTAGGCGGGCCGTCCGCACGTCGTCGATGGCCTGCAATACGCAGCCGATCGTCCAGTCGCCGACCGCCTCGGTGAACTCCGACCCGCAGCGCGGGCAAGTGTTGCCGCGGCTCGCGCCGTAATATTTGCGGCACAGCATGTCGGCGCACCGGCGCGTTTTAGGGCCTGCCGCCGTAATGTTTTGCAACTGCACGCCGCCCGCCGACCAGCGGCCCGTGCGGTCTGCGCCGCAATAGCTGTATTGGTCACGCAAACGGCCGTCGGGACTGACTTGTAATGCGAGCGTGGCTAGTTTCTTAACGTTAGCCGACCC
>JAHFIF010000008.1 GCA_023246535.1 bacterium | reverse complement strand
GCCTCGGCCAAAGTTTCCAAACAGCTTTTCACGACGCGAACATCCTCTTCGCCGAGGTAAGTGAACGCGCCGCCCGTCAATCCTTCGCGACGGATCGTATTCCGTTTGATGAACCCCTCCAGAGCCTCATCGATCTCGCCGGCCCAAGCGCGTGCCGCCTTAACGATCTCGACAAAGAACGAAGCGACCGGCTTTTGCCAAACGCCGTCCAAACCGGTCGCCGCCCCCTTGGGCGCCGTTGCCAGCGCGTCGATGAAGGCGTCTTCGTTTCCGGCGGCAAGTTCTTGCCACGCGGCGAGCGGCAGATCGGTTCCCGGTCGATAACCCAGGACAAAAGCCCGTTCGATCGGCTTTTCCACGGATTTATTCCATGCGGCAACGACGTCTTCCGGCGAAGAAAAACCGACTGCCAATCCGGCATTCACGAGAATGTCCGTCCGCTCGGCAACGTTGGCGACCGAACGCTCGGTCGTCAGTTTGACGTTCCAGCGCTTGGCCAGGCCGACCATGACGAGCCACAAACCGCTCGCGATCGCCCGCTCATGCGGGAAATCCGTCCAAACGGCGATCGATCCGTCTTCCGCCGACGGGACCCGCCCCCGCTCCAAAGCCGCGACAAAATTCGCAAAAGGCGTCGGGGGCGGCGGCATGTCGGTTGGCTCGCAGCCGGCGTTTGGCGCGGTCGCCACGATCAAGCTTCGTGCGCTTTTTGAACGCATGAGGCACCTCCTAATTGATGTTGTGATTGATAATGAACTCAAAAGAAATTCTTTCTCTTTTGAACCCACTAAAGAAAGATGCAGACCCGGAACCGGCGTTCGTCCGGGTCTGCATGCGGCGTGAGGCGCTAAACCCCCAATTCGTCGGCGTCCTTGGCGGCCGCCGTTTCCTTGGGCTTGGCGGCGGCGCCAACCTTGAAGAGCGGCTCTTCGGCGAGCATGGTTCGCACCTGGCTGACGCGCAACCCCACTTCCTTCCATTCCTTTTGTTCGATCCGCGTCGTTTCGCGCTCGACCAGGAACCGGTAAAGGTCGCGACGCGCATCCTCGGGATCGAGACCCAGATCGGCGAAGCAGTCTTCGGTGATCTCCTCAATCTCGTCCTCGTCTTCGGGACAGCAGGCCTCGTTCCAAACGGACATGATCAGATACCAGCGGAGCGTATGGGTTTGAATTTCCCGATCGATGATGTCCTGATAATCATCGCGCTCGACAAGCTTGGCCGCCCAGCACATGGCGCAGAAGACCGCTTCCGCTTCGTCCTTCGCGGCGGTCATGTCGGCGGTGATGGCCTCGATCAAGGTATCGATCCCGGCGACTTGGGCGGCGACCGACGGCAAGTCGCCGCGACCGACGACCAATTCGGCGAGCCGATCGCCCGTGAGATGCATTTGCATCAGGTCGCGGGCCTGATCGGCGTTCTCGATCGCGCCTAGCACCTCGTCAAAGACGTCGGAGGCGCCGCGGACCGTGAGGCCGAGTTGGTCGTTGCCGAACCCGAGGAGCGCGAGCGCGTTGCCCGGGTTTTGCGTCAGGATGGCGAGCGCCGCCCGCTTCGCGTCCGGGTCGTCGGAAAGGACGCCCCGGAGCAGTTGCCCGACCTTAAGGCCGAGCGCGTTGTTTTCGAGCACTGTTACCAAAGCCGTGTCTTGTTCGTTCATGATCTTCTCCCGGAGCGTGTTGTTGTTTTGTTTTTCTTCTGAACCTTGGCTGGCGCCGATCGGTTCGGCAGCAAGCAGACATACAGATCGCCGTTTTTTCCGCCGTTGCGCCCGATGGCGCCGCAGCGTTCGAGTTTTAACCACGATCGCGCCTCGGCGGGAAGCGCAACCTCGAAGGAAGCGATTGCTTCCGATCCCGGTTTGCTGAAGGAAAGTTTCATCTTTCCATCTGCCGGCGGCGCCTCGAGCACGAGACATTCGTCCGCGCCGCGCTGATAGGCGGCGGGGGCCGACGGCAAGACCGTTTCCAAAAACTCGCGGCCGCCTTGCCGGCGCAAGAACAGGTCGGGCACCGAAGCGGTCGGCGCCCGCGCCCGATCATACTGTTCGCGGCGCGACGCGTTGGCGAGGATGGTGTAGGCTTCGTTCGCTTTTTTGAAAGCAACGATCGCCGCCGCGTCGTTCGGATGCGTGTCCGGATGCGTCCGGGCCGCAATGCGCCGATAGGCGCTTTTGATCTCTTGCGAACTGGCGCGCGGCGAAACGCCGAGCGTTTCGTAATGATTTTTCATGTTTAGCACCTCAATGTGAAAGTCCGACAAACCGGCAAACGCCGGTTTGAACATATTCTTTTACCATGCCACGCCGTTTGCGTCAATGAAGGCAAAAAACGAAAAACACCGCCGCTAACGCGACGGTGTTTTGAAATTTTTTGGACCAATTACGGCGTGACTTGATAGAGACCGCGGCCCCAGGTGGCGTAATAGACGGTGCCGGTGATCGGGGAAATGGCGATGTCCATGACCTCGACCGACGGGAGTCCATCCTCGGTGCGCGTCCAGGTCCAGGTCTTGCCGCTGTCAATCGAGACGCCGCGGAAAGCGCCGGCCTTGTGCGAAACGTAGATCACGTTCCGGTTGGCCGGGTCAACCGCCATGGCGTGCAGCCACGCGCCCTCGGGCAGATTGGTGGTGATGTCTTGGAAGATCCAATGACCCGAGCCGTTGGCGAGGCGCCCGACGCGGGTGCCCCAATCGGCATCGAAGGCAACGGTCAAATAACCGCCGACGGTCGAAAGTTCGGCGACCGGCTTTTGGTTGGGTTCGCGGTAAACGTTCGCCCACTTGATCGCCGTCGGGTTCGAGCCGTAGGCCGGCGTCAGTTCGTCGATCGATCCGTCGGCGCGGCCGACGTACACTTTGTGCGTCAGGCCGTTAACGGCGATCGAGGCGACGTTGGCAGAAGAATCGTTGTTGGCGAAAAGATACCAATTGAGACCGGCATCATTCGTGCCGTAAACCTTGGCGCCGCTGGCAACGTAAAGCGTGCCGGTGGCCGCCGGGTCGATCGCCAAATGCGCCAGCCCGGACGAAACCGGCAAATTGCCATTGATCGCGGAAAAGGCCTGGCCGTTATCGGTGGACTTGCCTACGCCTTTGGAATCGCTGGAAATGGCATAGAGAACATGGGTTTGCGACGGGTCGGCAACGATCTCCTTGGGCGTGCCCCACGAGAGCGTGTCCCAGGTGGCGTTCGCGTTAAGGCGGAGGATCGAAAGATCCTGAACCGCGCCGTAAACGTTGGCGCCGTCGGGCGAAACCGCCAGCGCGTACCATTGGGTGGTGTTGAGCCCTTTCGACTTAGCCTTCCAATTCATGCCGTTGTCGACCGAAACTTCAACGCCGCTGTCGGTAGCCGCGTACCAGACCTTGCTGTTCGACGGCGCATAGGCGAGCGCGCGAACGTCGTTGTATTGCATCGGCATGACCTTGACGGTCCAGCCGCCCTGGGTGGCGCGGCGCAAATTCGAACCGGCGGTAAAGACGATATCGGCGTCGGTCGGATCGGCGACCACGGCAAAGTTCTTGGCGTCAAAGCTTTGGCGCGAAACTTCCTGCCAGCTGTCGCCCTCGTTGTCGGAGCGGTAAATGCGGAACGGGTCGGCGAAAGCGGCGTAGAGGACATGGGTCACGCCGTTAACCACGGTCTTGCCCGACGATTGCGTGATGGTCACGCGATTGAACCACGGATTATTGTCGATCAAACCGTGGTTGGCGTTCCAACCGGCAAGCGCGGTCCAAGTAGCGCCGCCGTTCTTCGAACGCCAAAGGTTGGTCTGGCTGCCGGTAGCGAAGATCTCGTTATGATCGGTGCTCGAGATCATGATCTGCTCGACGAAACCGTTGAGCGCCGTCTTGTTCCAAGTCGCGCCGGCGTCAGTGCTCGCGTAAACGCCGGTATTGCCGGAAATATATAAATGCGAAGTATTGGTCGGGTCGATGGCGATCGAGGACACGGCCGAAAGCTGCAAGCCGGAGGTGCCGGACAGCAAATTCCAAGTCGCGCCGGCGTCGTGCGAAACGTAAACGCCCATATAGGCCCAGTCGTCGCCCGGCATGTACGTTTCACCGGTGCCGGCGTAGATCGTCGAGCTGTTGGACGGATCGATCGCGAGCGCGCCAATGTGCATCGAGGACAAGCGTTCGGTCAAGGACGACCAATTGCCGCCCATGTTCGAGGTTTTCCAAATTCCGCCCGAAGCCGATCCGGCGTAGGCGACATTCTCGTTGGTCGGATCGACGGCGATCGAGATCATGCGACCGGAAATAGAAGCGAGTCCGACGCTGGCGGTCGTGAGGTCGGGGGCCGGCGCGGACGCAACCGCCGCCGTCCGGTCGGCCGAGATCGTCGCCGAACTGGCGAGCGCGGTCGAAGGCAAATAATCCAGTTCGGCGTAAATGGCGTCGCCGAGTTTGTAGTTCGTATAAAAAGCGTCCGGCAAGTCGTCAACCAAACTGGTCCAGTTGTTGCCGTATTCAAAACGCACCGCGCCCTGGTTCATGATCGGACGCAGCACGCCGCCGTGCGCGACCGCGTAAACGGTCGTCGTCGAGGACAATTTAAGCAAGCGCGTCCCCGGGCGGTAAGTGACGTTGCCGCCGAGCGGGAACGAGGCAAGCTCGCGGTCAGAGACGAATTTGACCGTCGAAAAATCCTTATACCACGTAAAATACGTGGCCGCGTTCGGAAAAGCCAAACGCTTGCCGTCGTTGGTAATATAATAAACCGCCGGCTGCGAGCCCCGAATAAGGGAGCCGTCCGGAATGGTCGCCGCCTTGGCCGGCGTCATGCCGAGCAAAGAAATGGCAATAATAAGCGTAGAAATTGTGTATTTCATAACGATAAAATATACCTTATTTTTTGATTTTTGTCAAGATACCTCCTATACTAAGGTAATTCTCGTCTTCGCTCGAATAATATCTTCAATTTATGGAAAAAGAAACCATTGTTTCAGGAATTCAACCGACCGGCGCCCTGCATGTCGGCGGCTACTTGGGCGCGATCAGAAATTGGGTCGAATTGCAGGACGAATACCGCGGCCGCTGTTATTTTTTCACCGCCGATTACCACGCGATGAACGAGCCCGAGACCTTTGCCAATTGCGCCACCTACCGGACCGAGCTTGGCGCCGAACTGCTGGCTGCCGGGCTTGATCCGAAAAAAATCACGCTCTTCCACCAAAAAGACGTTCCGGAAGTAACCGAACTTTGCTGGATGTTCGACACGGTCGTGCCGGTAACCTTTTTGGAGCGCATGACGCAATTCAAAGACAAATCGGAGCGCGCCAAAACGGTGAACGCCGGGCTGCTGAACTATCCGGTGCTCCAGGCCGCCGACATCCTTATCTACGGCGGCGATCGCGTGCCGGTCGGCGAAGACCAAATCCAGCACGTCGAACTGACGCGCGACATCGCCCGTTTTTGGAACAACCGTTTCGGCCAAACCTTTGCCGAACCCAAACCGCTCCTCACCAAGACCGCGCGCGTCATGTCGCTCAATTTCCCCGAACGGAAAATGTCAAAATCAATTCCCGGTTCGGCCGTTTTCCTGGCCGACTCCCCCGATGAGATCCGCGCCAAGGTCCGGAAAGCCGTGACCGCCTCAAGCGCCGAAGACAGCATGCCCGCCGGCGTCGCCAACCTTTTCGAGCTCTTCGCCGAATTCGGACCCGCCGAAGAAGTTGAAAAATTCCAAAAGCAATACGCCGACCGTTCCATCCGCTACAGCGAATTGAAAGACGCCGTCGCCGACCACCTCATCGCCTACTTCGCTCCCTTCCGCGCCCGCCGCGAAGAACTCCTGCGCCATCCGAACGAGATCGAAAAGGTCTTCCAGCAAGGCGCCAAGCGCGCCCGCGCCAAAGCCCAGGAGACGATGCAGATCGTGCGAAAGAAGATCGGCTTCTAAACAATCAAAAAACCGCCCCGATGGCCATCGGGGCGGTTTTTCTTTTCCCCCCCTTTTTTTTGTAACGCGTGTCGCGAATGATTTTTATGAACATCGCGCAGCGAGCCTCCTGGCGAGCGAGCGTAGCGCGTTTCGCCCGAGCAGCGAAACGACGCGCGTTCAGAAAAATCATTCGCGACACGCGTTACTTTGTCTCCATGACCCACACCCCGCCCCAATCCGGCGCCGGCGGGTTTTGCAAAAACAGATTCGCGCGCTGCCAAAAGACATTCGACGGACCGTCGTTGGGATAAAGCGCGAGCAGGTCGGCAAAAGCGTACGAAGCGCCATGAAAATCATCAGCCTCATAAAGAGCCAAGGCGCGCGCGAAACGATCGAGGCGGTCATGCGTTTCCGGCGCCAGCGTCTCCGCCATGCCGACGATCTCGTAAAGACGGACCGGATCCTTCTTGCCTTTGACCGCGACGCGATCAAGCTGGCGGACGACGAATTCTTGCGGCAATCCCCTGACCGATTCTTCGGCCGCCAAAATTTCCACGCCGTAGACTTTGGTCATGCCCTCGATGCGCGAACCCAAATTGACGGTGTCCCCGATCACCGTGTAATCGAAGTGCCGATGCGAACCCATGTTCCCCACGACCATTTCGCCGGTCGAAATGCCGATCCCCGCGCGCAGCCCGATGCCGGCGCCAAAGTAGCTCGCGCGGTTCAGCTCAACGATCCGGTCGCGCATCCGAATAGCCGTCCTGATCGCGCGTTCGGCGTGCTTTTTGTCCTCGATCGGCGCGCCCCAAAAGGCCATCACCGCGTCGCCCATGTATTTGTCGAGCACGCCTTGTTCCTCGAAAACAATGTCCGTCATCGCGTTCAAGTAGCCGTTCAAAATGCCGATCAATTCGACGGCGTCGCGGTGCTCGGAGAACGAAGTAAAGCCGCGCAGGTCGGAGAACAGCACGGTCATGCGGCGGCGCTCCCCGCCCAGCGCCAGCTTTTCGGGATCGGCCATGACCGAATTGATGACCGACGGTGAAACATACTTTTCAAAAGCCGAGCGCAATTCCTGGCGTTCGCGGTTGGCTGATACGTAACGGTAGACCGTGACCACGACATAGGCGGCAACAACGGCGAGGAGCGGATCGGCCACCGGCAAGAAGACCCCCAAACCGGCGCCAATCACGAGCGCCAAGCCGTAGGCAACGGCCGCGCCGCCGGCGACGATGAGCCCGGTGCGCACGCGCACGAGCGGAATGACGATGCCGACGGCCAGCGCCAGCAAGATGCAGACGAGCGCGCCGTAGCCGGCCGGCAAGTCGTTCGCCGCCGCGTTGGACAAGAAGGTGTCGGCCAAATTCGCCTGGATCTCGATCCCGCTCATGAGCGCCGACGAGCCGGGCACGCGATACGCGTCGTGGAACGACGCGGCTGTTCCGCCGACCAGGACAACATCGTTGCGGAACGACTCGGACGGCGCGGCGCCGGAAAGAACATCGGCGGCCGAAACAACGCGAAACTTTCCCGGACCGCCGACGTAGGGCAAAAGCATTTTTCCTTCGGCATCAAGCGGGCGGTCCGCCTGGCGCGCGCCGGCCGAAAGCGCCACCTGCTCGCCGAAAGCGTTATAATAATTTCCGCTCGCCGGCTTGATCGTGAGCGGCAGGCGGCGCACGACGCCGTCGGCGTCCGGGGTGATGCTGGAGTGCCCGAGTGCCGAGGCCGCATCGGCAATGACGGGAACGGGTGCGGTGGTGGTGGCCACAGTTCGTCCGTCGGAAAGATAAGTGACATCGACCGGCAGCACGACGTTGCGCGCGGCGCTGACCGCAGCGGCGAGCGCCTGATCGGCGCCCGTTTCGGACGCCGAAGGAAAATTAACATCAAGTCCGACGATCTTGGCGGCCGCCAGCGACGTCACCAGCTTGGCCATCGTCGGCCGATCCCACGGCCAGCGCCCGACGTTCTGCAGCGACGAATCGTCGATGGCGACAATGACAATGTCCGCCTGCGGCCGGCGGCCGAAATACAAATGATCGTGGATCATCCGGTCGGTGGGAGCGAACAGCCCGGCCAATAAAAAGACGCCGATGACCAAACCGCACAAAAGCGAAATGAGGATCGGTTTTTTGTCGAACTTCAATTTCTTCATAATTGCCTCAATTCTAACAGATAATAACGATTGACAAAAGGCCAATTTTATGATAAATTGCCCTGGCTCGCATATCGGATGATTACTGTCGTATTTATACGACAGAGGAAAGTCCGAACACTCTTTGCGCCGCAAGGCGCATCGAAAGAGATAACTGCTAACAGCAGCGGGGAGCAACAGACAATTTCGCCTCTCGCGAGAGAAATTTTCTGCCAAGCCCATGGATAGTTCTCCGCCTTTGGCGGAGGGTACCTCGATCATGGCAACATGGTCGAGATCGCAACAGAAACATACCGCCGATCTCCCGCAAGGGAGAGGTAAGGGTTAAATCGTGAGGTAAGAGCTCACGCGGTCTGCCGGAGACGGCAACCGGGGCAAACACCTATCCAGTGCAAGGCCGTACGGCCGCTTGAGGTCAATAGCAATATTGATCCCAGAGAGATGATCATCACCCTGAGTTTACCGAAGGGTACAGAATTCGGCTTATAGATATGCGAGCATCAAAAAAGATCCCTCACCGGGATCTTTTTTGTCTTCAAAATTTTATTCGTGCGTCAGCGCGCCGGATTTTTTCAGCGCCGCATCGTATTCCGTCACCAGCTGAAAATACCTATACGGATCGGATCCAGTTTCATAGGCTGCCAACTGCGTTTGGTTGAACTTTCCAAAATCAACCGATCCGGCGATCAACTGCCCGTCACGGCGCTTCTCCCCTGTTTGCAAAACAGACATGTAATACAGCCATTCCGGCGAAAGGACCTTTAACTTCAAGCCGTTCAACATGATCGGCGGATCGGCGAAAACCGCGGCCGGATGATAGACGCGGCGCAAATTGGTCGTGATCAATCGCCCATCGCCTTCGCGCACCGCGCGAAACAGGCCGATGTCGACATCGTTCGCTTTGTCGCGAAGCGAAACTGAATGATACTCCCCGTCCGCCTGCGCGGCCAAGCCGGCGACGGGCGTGTGCCAAATATCGTATTCGTCTTTGGCGAACAACTTTAGAAAAGCGATGAGATCTTCGTCGAAGACCGTAATATCGATATCGCCATGATGGCGAAGATCGTCCTGCTTAAGCTCGCCGTCGCGCGCGGCGGCCGCGCGCATCCGGATCCCCAAACCGCCCAAGAAAAAACAATTCAGGTCGGCATGTCCCCCGAGAACAACGGCGATCTTTTGCCAGCTTGAAAAAACAGCTTGCTTTCTTTTTTCCAGATCATCCATATGCCAAATTAACTTAGCGGTTTCGGATTGGCCGAAGACGGCTTAGGGTTGGCGGAAACCGGTTTGGGGTTGGTCGATGGTTTAGGATTTGCAGAAACCGGTTTGGGATTCACTGAAACGGGCTTGGGACTCACTGACGGTTTCGGGCTGGTTGAAACCGGTTTTGGGCTGACGGAAACATGTTTCGGACTGGCGGAAGCCGGCTTGGGACTGACGGAAACAGGCCGCGTGTTCACGGAAGCGGGTCGCGGATTGGTCGATGACGGGCGCGGGTTAGCCGAAACGTAAGGCTTGGGACTGACGGAAGGCTTTGGGCTGACGGAAGTCTTCGGGCTAGAAGAAACCGGCTTCGGGCTGACCGAGACCGGACGAACATTGACCGAGGCGGGTTTGGGGTTGGCCGATGACGGGCGCGGATTGCTGGAAAAATATCGCTTTGGCGCAGCATGCTGGCCGGCGCCGACCGGCGGCGTAATTTTTTTCACGTTGCTTTGCGCCGCCATGGCATGCCCGGCATGAAAGATGCTGGCGAGCGAGACCAAGACGGCCGCGAGACGATGAAACGATCTTTTTACGGTTTTCATAGTTTTGTTTTATTTTATGGCGAGCAAAGTTATGACATCTTGCCAGTCGAGCGCCGCAACGGGTATTTTATTGAAGCCGGCCATGTATGCCTTAACCGCCGCCGCCCGTTGCGCCTGAGTCTTGGTTTTCGTCGAACTCGAGCCGTAGACGATGAAATTATTGATCGCGTATTTTTCAGCCGTTGATATTTTCGCGCCTTTGGCGAGCGGCTCGGTATATGTTTTCATGGCCGCGGTTTGCGCTTTGGCATTTTTCGCTTTTTTGGCGTTCGTCAGAATGACCGATAAATTCTTGCCGCTCTCGTAAATCGCTTTGCCGTCATTGACGCTCGCCGCCGAGGCGGCGGCGGCCGGGATCGTCCGCGTATATACGTCATTGCTACGATCGGTTTCCGTAAAATAATTCCCCGGATCCAGGGTGATGACCGGCGTCAGTTGCTTGATACCCGCCCCGTCAACTCGTGGACCGATAAACTCTTTCTTATAACCCTTGGCATAAACGTATCCGGCGTCAGTCTTCTCGCCCGTCAAATACAAGACAAAGCCCTCCGGCAAGCCGATCGGCTCAAGACCGGAAATGACCGCTGACAAATAATTCTGACCAGTGACCCCGCCGCCTAAATTGGCGATGGTCACATAAAGATACGAACCGGCGCCGGCCTCGGCCCTGACCGACATGTCGGTCACCGCAAAATCAGGCAAACCGGCCGAATCGGCGGTTTGCGCGCCCGTCTTGACCGGAAAAACCGTAACCGCAAAGATCAAAAAACCGATTGCCAAAAAGACGGATCTTTTACCTTTCATAAGAACATTTTAGCAGATTTTTTAACAAATTTCAAGAGCGCTTATGCACCGAGCAAGAAAGATCGCTCGATTTTTGACCAAGCGTCCGGCGGACTCCCTCGACTTCAAGGCGATAAAATACTACGATGGAGTAAATATATGAAACGAATCGACCTGTTCTTCCTCGGCATTCTCGTGCCGCTCGACTATCTCGCCCTCCTGGCCGCGGCGCTTTCGTCGTACGCCCTGCGCTACGGACCGTTTTCCCAATACCTGGCGACGACACAGACCATTTCCGCTTCCGAATACATGGCGAGCGCGAGTTTTTTCGCTTTCATCTTCCTCCTCATCTTTGCGGCGGCCGGTCTTTATGCGCCCCGCATCCGCCGGCGCCTGGCCGGCGAATTTCCGCGCATTCTGCTCGCCACCTCGACCGGGATCGCCATCGTCATCGTCGCCATCTTTTTCCAGCGCGAATATTTCGCCTCGCGCTTCATCGTCCTTGCCGCCTGGGGCTTTGCCATTCTCTACGTTTTTGCCGGCCGGACGCTGGTGCGCGCCGTCCGCTACTTTTTGGCGCGCTCGGGCGTGGGCATTACCCGCATCGCCATGATCGGCAAATCGACCGCCGCCGACGCCATTGAGCACGCCTACGACACGCAGCGCCGCTGGACCTCGAAAGTTGTTGCGCGCTTCGCCCGCTGGGACGAACAGACCAAGAACGACTTGCGCTCCATGCATGAACGAGGGCTGCTCGACGGCGTGCTGCTGGCCGATCCGTCCCTGCCGCGCGAGGACATCATTTCGATCAAATCATTCTGCGACGACCATCACTTTGTTTTCCGTTATGTCGCCGACCTCTTGGGAACCGAACATGCCTCGATCGAAACGGTCATGCTCGGCACCGTGCCGGTCATCGATGTAAAACGCACGCCGCTCGAGGGCTGGGGCGCCATCGCCAAACGCGTTTTCGACGTTGTCATCTCGCTGCTTCTCATCACCATCCTCTCCCCCGTCCTCGCGATCGTCGCCATGGCCGTCAAACTCAATTCCAAAGGGCCGATCATCTACAGGAATGAACGGGTGGGAGAGCACGGAAAGCTCTTCAACACCCTGAAATTCCGCTCGATGCACGCCGCCCTTTCGACCGGGGCCGGGTTCGGCGGCGACCAAGCCCTCGAACTCGAGAAAAAACTGATCGCCGAACGCAGCATCAAACAAGGCCCCATTTACAAGATCAAAAACGATCCGCGCATCACCGGCGTCGGCAGTTTCATTCGCGCTTCAACGTCCTCGCCGGCACGATGTCGCTCGTCGGCCCGCGGCCGCACCAACCGCGCGAGGTCGCCAAGTATCTGCCGTCGCAAAAACGCGTTCTCGCGATCAAGCCAGGCATCACCGGCCTCGCCCAGATCTCCGGCCGCTCCGACATTCCGTTCGAGGATGAGGTTCGTCTCGACAACTACTACATCGAGCACTGGTCGCCATATCTCGACATGATCATTTTGATCAAAACGCCGCTCGCGGTCTTTTCGAAGAAAGGAACGTATTAATGACGAATGGTTCGGCAAGCTCACCACATTGTCTAATGTCGAATTCCGAAAGATTATGAACAAAGATTCTGAGCTCGAAAAGATCGGGAAACGGATCGGAAAGATCGACTTGGCGCTCATGGCACTTTTAAAACGACGCAGCGCGCTAACCAAGCGCGTTGCTGAGTATAAGATCCGATCCGGACAAAAATTCGTCCGGCTGAACGTCGAAAAACAACGGATCGATGCGGTTCGGAAGTGGGCCAAGGAGCACGGCATGGACCCGAATTTCGCCCAGCAAATCCTCTACTCGGTCATCAACGAATCATGCAAACAGCAACTCGTCGAACTGCAAAAAAACCTGTCATTGGAATAATCGGCGGAACCAGTCCGTTCGGCCAATGGTTCAAAAACTTTTTCGAAAGCCGGGGTTGCGTTTGCCTCATCGCCGGACGCAAAACCGCGCTCACGCCCGTGGCGCTGGCGGAACGGGCGGATATCGTCATCGTCTCGGTGCCGATCCGCGCCACGGCGGCAACCATCCGCTTGGTGCGCAGCCACGTTCAACCCGGCGCCCTGCTGTGCGATTTTACTTCGATCAAAAGCGAATCGCTGCGTGAGATGCTTAAAAGCGACGCGCGGATCGGCGTGGCCGGCATTCATCCGATGTTCGGCCCGCAAGCCCCGTCGCTGCGCGAACAAAACGTCATTTTTTGTCCGGGCCGCGATAATCAATGGATCAAATTTTTAAAAAACCTCTTTTCGCGCCAAGGCGGAAACATTGTCGAAATGACGGCGGCCGAGCACGACAAGCAAATGGCGCTCGTTCAAGCGCTGACGCACTTTGCCAACATTGCGCTGGCCAAGGTCATGTACGGCCAAACCGGGCCGCGCCGCGACGTTTCCACGCCGGTCTTCCGCCAGCAAACGCAAACGATGTCGCGGATCCTGGGGTCCGACCCGTCGCTTTACGCCGACATCCAGATCGGCAACAAATATTTTAAAAAGTTCATGGATCAATTCATCGCCGAATCGAACAAACTGCGGGCGATCGTTGACGAAGGCCAAGACGCGGCTTTTGAAAAAAATTACCGCGCGCTCGCCAAAGCGTCCGCATCCCGTTTGACAAAAAATCAGCCGCGTATTAGCGTTTGAGTATAGGTATGAACAAACTCGTTTCGGCCAATTTAAATCATTGGTGGTGGACCTCTTCCGACGCAAGGTCCTAGTTTTGATATAACTTCAACCAAGTTCTCAAAACTCTTCCCGACCTTGCGGGAAGAGTTTTTTATTTATGCCGGCGTTTGGGAACTTGATCAAGCTTTTAACCGCCGGCACGAATGTTTTCGCGTCCGGATCGGTCCGTTCACCAACCGTCAGGAGGCTACCATGGTTCTTTCGCAATTTATCGCGTCATTCGGGTTTGACCCGCTGCGGTCCGGAAATTTCGGCATTGAGCGCGAATATTTCCTGATCGACAAAGACAACCGCCTTGCGCCGCGGTCGCCGCAATTCCTGTCCCAAGCCGACCACCCCGCCTGGGGATACGAGCTGTCGGCTTGCCAGGTTGAACATCGCACGGCGCCGGCGCGGATGCCGGAGGAGATCCGGGAATTGCTGGTCGCCGGAGAAAGATACGGCCAAGCCGTCGCTGCGGCGCTGGGGCTGTCGATCAAAGCCATCGAGGTCGCGCCGGAGAATATGCCGCGCGACATCTATCCGCACAACGAGCGTTATGCGCAGATCGCCAAACGCCTGCCGCCGGAGGTCCTGCTCGCCGCGCTGCGCGTCACGGGAATCCATGTCCACTTTGGCGTTCCCGACATTAACGAAGCGATCCGCGTCCATAACCGCCTGGCCATCAACCTCGATCGGCTGATCGCGGCCGGCGACGGTTCGAACGGCGAACGGATGCAACTCTACCGCGTCGTGGCGCCCAACTGCCGTCCCCCGCTTTACGAATCGCCGGATCACTTTTTCCGCGTCGCGCAAGATGAAAATTTTGCCGACAATCCGCGCAATTGCTGGCACCTGGTGCGGATCACCGGGCACGGGACCGTTGAAACCAGGGTCTTCGGAATGACGCACGACGCTGAACGCATCCTGTCCTGGATCGAGATGATGAAAGATGTGATTAGCGCCCGGTAAATCTTACGATGCTTGGCCGCCATTCAGGCGGCCAAGCATCCAATTAACTTATTAAAAAAAATCATTAACACGAAACATATGAAGATCATCCTCAACTACGGGACGCACGGCAGCGAGCGGGTCGGACTTTATGTCGCCCGCGAAATTAAAAAACTAAAGATCGATAAAAAGATCTTAACGATCCAGCTCGCTAACCCCAAAGCCTTTAAGCTTAAAAAACGTTTCATCGATCAAGACCTGAACCGGTCTTTCCCCGGAAAACCGCGCGGCAACCACGAACAGCGGCTGGCCTACAAACTCTCCCCAGCCATCCGCGCGGCCGACGTTTTCATCGACATTCACTCGACCACGAGCGGTTTGCGCGACGCCGCCATCGTCACCAAGCTCGACGCGGCAACGAAACGGTGTCTGGAAGCGATCGGCCCGAAGTACGTCTTGCTCATGAACGCGACCAAAGACAACTGCACCCTCTCCCCGGCCAAGATCGGGATCAGTTTTGAATACGGGAACGACAGCGCCGCCACGACCAAAAGCGTCGTCGTCGGGATCAAGCGCCTGCTCGCGCACCTGGGCGTGATCAAAATAAAATTGCCGGCGCATCCGGCGGCGATCGAATATTTCGATATCCCGTCCACGGTCAAAAAACCCGCCGGGTTCAGGCTGGCGAAAGGAATAAAAAATTATCAACTCGTCCGTGCCGGACAGATTTACGCCACCGACGGCAAACGAACGTTAAAAGCGAAAACCGACTTCTACCCCATCCTCTTCGGCGAGAACACTTATACGGAATACTTCGGATTCAAAGGCAAAAAACTGATTCTTCGCTAAAAAATTCATTAAAAAACTTTTACTTAAAGGTCCGATCGGACCTTTAAGTAAAAGAAAAAGGCGCCGAACGAATCGCTTCGCTTGCGCCTTTGGGAGGCTTGGACTTACTTCCCGAGATCCGCCTCGAGCATCGCGGCGGTGCAGCGGCGGCAGCTACCGAAGAGCCGTCCCGGTCCCGGATCGTTACACCCGCCGGCTTCGGCGTTGATGGCGTGCGTTCGTGCATCATCTTCGATGCCGAGCACGTCGCACATCGCCGCGAAGATCTCACCGGGCGAAGTCGCCCGATTGAAGACCTGCCACAACTCGGTGGCAACCTCGTATGGATCCTTGTTAAGAACGACCGTCGAGCCGCGTAGCGCGACGGCATAGGTTGGTTTCGGCTTATCTGCCATGACTAACTCCTTTGCAACTGTTGCCGACGACTAAGCCGCCGGTTAAATTTGTTCAATATATTTAAGGTGCATTTCGCATCTTCGGCGCACGAACTTTTTCGTGCTCCAGAGTTGCGAGAGGAAGGCTTCGACCTTCCTCTGTCGCGATTGGCCGGAGTCGCTCCGGCGGACGTGTGGTGGTTGGGACCAAACTAGCGCTTGGTCGGCTTCGGACAGATCATGATGCTCGGTTGGCACGGATCGATCGCTTGCCCCTTGCTGTCGGTCATCTGCAGATGCAGACGTTCGTTGGCTTGTGCCGAGCTTGGCTTGGCGACCGTTCCAATCACCTGCCCGGCGCGTACCGTACCGTTGGGAACTACCGAGTTGATGTGGCAGTAATCGATGAACCTGATACCCGGCAAAGCCTCATGTTTAACGCGCACGCAAGTATAGCCGTTGTGCACGGTGTTAAAAGCCATACCGCCAGCCAGGGAGATGACCGGGCCGCCGATTTTGGCGTCGAAATCCACGCCCAGATGCGTCGCATTCTCGTACTGCCGTCGTCGCGGAGCGCCAAACTCGCTGGTGACCGAACCGGAGACCGGAGGATGTGAAAAGAGCGGGAGCATGACCCGCATGGCGTCGTAGGGGTTTGGCGCGGCGGCGTCCATTTTCTGCGGCGTGCCAGCATTGGCTGACGGACGGACGAAAGCAATGGCGCCGATCCCGACGATCAGTGCGGTGACCGCCAAAGTGACTTCAATGCTCCGTTTCATGTTGACTCCTTCAAGTACTGTTGCCGGCAAGAAACCCGCCGGTTGAAATTCGTTCCGCTGTTTCGCGGCGACGGACAAGGAGAGAGCTTCCTCGTCCGTCGCCGCGAAGTTGTAACAAGCTTTTCCAATTTCGTCCTTTCGGACTCATCAGGCAGGATACGCATCCTGCGATTGGATGGAGGCTTCTCGAGCGAGAAGCCTCCAAACGTTTGGCGCTAGTTGCAGTTCGGGTCGTCCATTTCGTCGAACGCCGCTTCCGCCCGTGCCCTGACGGCGTCGAGCGAGTCGCCGGTGATGACGGCGCGGTGCGTTCGGGCGCAGACCTTGTCCTTGGTGACCGGAGCCGGCGTGAAGTCGGCGTCGCTTGGCGTCATTCGCGGCGTCGACGACTCAGCGTCCTTTGACGAGTATGCGAGATTCGACGTCCCGATCGACTCGACGCAGGTAACGCCGTCAGCCGGCGTTGTCACCTCGACGCAAAGGCCGTTGCCGACCGCTTCCGAATCGGTTCGGTGTGACCCGGTCACGCGCGCTTGTCCGTTGGGACAGATCGAGCGGACAACCGCCGCCCGCGCCCGCATTTCGCCGGCGGTAATGGCCAAGGAAATGTTGGTCATTCCATTGACGCAGCCAACGCTCACCAGCGCGCCGTCTTTGTGTTTCACGCCGGGCGTGAGACGCGACGCCTGCGGGGCGATCGTGACCGTGGTCGAGCCGCTTTCCGCCGAAGTGGCGGCGCAGCCAACCAGTGCCATGAGAGAAACGATTGTAAAGAGCTTGCGCATTGGATTCTCCTTCCGTACTGTTGCCGACGAGTAACTCGCCGGTTGAAACTGACTCCGATGTTTCGCGAAGACGGATTAGAGAAGGAATGGAGGCTGTTCGCCGAAGCGAGAGCCGTTAAATGGCCTGGGGCCGAAGCGAATCAGTCAGACCGATTCGAATCGAGCCTTGCGCCGCGCCGGGCCTGATCGCCGAAGGCGAGTTTGCCCAAGCGTTCCCTCTCCTCATCTGTTCCCGCGAAGGTTGTAATGAACTTTCCCTTTTCGTCCTTTCGGACTCGTCAGGCAGGACACGCATCCTGCTAAGGGGTGGGAGGTTTGCATGAGACCTCCCGGAACTCGTTGTTGACGTTAGGCCAATCCGCTCGTTTGGCGCCATTCTTGATGATGACGCTTCTCGGATGCCTTGACGGCATAGACGGCCAAAGCGGCATGCAGAGCAGCGTGAGCCGTCAAAGCGACGCTGGCCACGAAACGGACAGGCGCTTCGGATGGATCGGTCACGGCCGCCAGGCCATAGCCGCCCACGATGGCGAACATGCTAAGCATCCCGCAAATGGTAATGAGCACGGTTCCGCCCTCGCTGTGTCGCCAGCTCTTTGGGAGCGTCCAAGCAGCTGCTGCGAGCGTCGGGAAGACCGCATTGGCGGAGATGAGTCTGACCCCGAAGTGCATCGTGGCCCACTCGCCGGCTATCCCGACGAAGAAGACCAGAACCGTCCAAGCAGACAAGAGAACCCAGAGAACCTTGAGGAGAATGACCAGGAACGATTTCATGGTAGCCTTTCCGCGTCTTCGACGCTTTGTGTTTTTTCTCTAAATAAAAAGAACGCATTTGGATTCGTCTTTGAGAGACAACAACAAATGCGTTCTTGGATCGATCGCTCGATCAAGTGTCGAGCTCAGCTCGACTGCTGGTTAAATATCCCGTTAACCGCGGGCTCTCTCCTAATTTTCAACCGTTCTGCTTTCCCGTCTCTTACGCGGGAGCGCAGATCAATCACTTACAAGAAGTAGTATAACACGTTTAATCGATTTTGTCAAGTCTTTTGCCTTGATTTTAAGCCAAAAAAGAGCGAAATATTTTAGCTTAAAATAGAAAACCCCGGCCCGCGTGCGCGTCCGGAGTTTATTCGTCTTTCGCGACGGCGACGACGACCGTTGTGCCGTCGATCTCATCGGTCCAAAGATAGTCGCTTCGGACCAAACCGACAAAGCGTTTTTGCTTGGTTATTGAATGAAACGACGGTTGTTTAACGATCGTTTGCCGTCCTTTCTTGTCGTAGTCGTACAGCACCCAATCCGGCTCGTCGGGATGGGTCCCGGGTTCGATATACGAACCGATGATCGCGACGTAACGGCGTTCATCTTCCGATCGCCATTCGGTCCCCAAACCAACGAGGTTGTACTTCATCCGTTCGCCGGGTTCGGCGATTGAGAAAGAGAATAACTCTTCGGCCGTTGCCGGACGGAGGCCCAAATCATCAAGCGCCTGCCGTTTTTCCGCCAGCGACGAAGCGTCGCGGAAAGACACCAGCCGGCAAACGATGTACTCAAAACCTTCGCCGCGATCACCGGAATTATTGTCGGGAATTTCAACTTCGTAGCTGTC
>JAHFIF010000007.1 GCA_023246535.1 bacterium | reverse complement strand
TAAGGCCAAACTGGTCAACAAGCGCACCGCCGAAGAAAAGGAACAAGAAATTTACCTGGGCGACGTGCCGATCATGACCGATCGCGGCACTTTCGTCATCAACGGCATCGAGCGCGTCGTGGTCTCGCAGCTCGTCCGTTCTTCGGGCGTCTTTTTCACGCAAGAAATTTTCCGCGGCCGCCACTATTACGGCGCCAAGATCATCCCCAACCGCGGCGCGTGGCTGGAAATGGAAACCGACCAGTCGAACGTCATTTGGGTCAAGATCGACCGCAAGCGCAAAGCGCCGGTCACCGCGCTGCTGCGCGCCTTCGGCATCGGCACCAATGAAGAGATCAAAAAACTTTTTGAAGGCGCCGACACGCACCCGATCATCAAATACATCGATGCCACTTTGGAAAAAGATCCGTCGACCTCTTCGGACGACGGCATGATCGAAGTTTACAAGCGCATTCGTCCGGGCGATCTCGCGACCGTCGACAATGCGCGCTCGCTCGTCTCCTCGATGTTCTGGAACACGTCGCGCTACGACCTCGGCAAGGTCGGACGCTACAAGTTCGTCCAGCGTTTTGCTTTGCAGAATTATCCGGACAAGGATCTCGACGACCCGTCGAAGCGCGTCCTCACCAAGGACGATCTCATCACCATCATTTCCGAGATCATCCGCCTCAACATCACCCAGGAAGAAGCCGACGACGTCGACCATCTTGGCAACCGCCGCGTCCGCGCCGTGGGCGAATTGGTGCAGAACCGCTTCCGCGTCGGTTTGGCCCGCATGGAGCGCATTGTCAAAGACCGCATGTCCACCATGGACATGAGCGTCCTCACTCCGGGCAAATTGGTCAACGCCCGCCCGGTCATCGGCGCCATCCGCGAGTTCTTCATGTCCTCGCAGCTTTCGCAATTCATGGACCAGACCAACCCGCTCGCCGAGCTGGAACACAAGCGCCGCCTTTCGGCCATGGGCCCGGGCGGTCTCTCGCGCGAACGCGCCGGCTTCGACGTGCGCGACGTGCACCCGACCCACTACGGCCGCATTTGTCCGATCGCCACTCCGGAAGGTCCGAACATCGGTTTGGTCGGCCACTTGTCGTCGTTCGCCCGCGTCAATGAATACGGTTTCATCGAAACCCCGTACCGCAAAGTCGTCAAAGACAAGAACGGCCGCCCCAAGGTGAGCATGGAAACCGTTTACCTCAACGCCTTTGCCGAAGAAAAAGCCGTCACCACCCCGGCCACCACGCCGACCGACAGCGAAGGTCATTTCCTGACCGAAAAGATCGCCGTCCGCCGTTTTGGCGAAGCCGGCGTTGCCGATATTTCCGAAGTTGAATACATGGACGTGTCGTCCAAGCAGATCATTTCGATCGCGACCTCGCTCATCCCGTTTCTGGAGCATGACGACGGCAACCGCGCGCTCATGGGCACGAACATGCAACGGCAGGCCGTGCCCTGCATCAAGCCGGACGCGCCGATCATCGGCACCGGCGTCGAAGGCCGCTCCGCCAAGGACTCGGGCCAGGTCATTGTCGCCCAGGCTGACGGCGAAGTCGTTGCCGTCGACGGCAAGCGCATCGTTGTTAAGGAAGAAGACGGCGGCATGCGCACCTACGAGGTCAACAAATTCCAGCGCACCAACTCATCGACTTGTTTGAACCAGCGCCCGACCGCCTTGCGCGGCATGAAGGTGAAGCGCGGCGACGCGCTCGCCGACGGCGGCTCGGTCGACAAGGGCGAACTCGCGCTCGGCCAGAACGTGCTGGTCGCCTTCCTCTCGTGGGACGGCTACAACTATGAAGACGCGGTCATTTTGAGCGAACGCATGGTGCAGGACGACCGCTTTACCTCCATCCATATTGAAAACTGGACCGTGGAAGTGCGCGACACCAAGCTCGGGCCGGAACAGGTTACCTCCGACATCCCGAACGTCTCCGAAGAAAAGTTGAAGAACTTGGACGAGACCGGCGTCATCCGCATTGGCGCCGAGGTCACTTCCGGCGACATCCTCGTCGGCAAGATCACGCCGAAGGGCGAAACCGAATTGTCCGCGGAAGAAAAACTCCTCCGCGCCATCTTCGGCGAAAAGGCCCGCGACGTCCGCGATTCCTCGCTCTACTTGGAGCAGGGAACGCACGGCAAGGTCGTCGACATCAAGGTCTTCTCGCGCGACGCCGGCGACAAATTGCCGCCGGGCGTCATCCAGTCGATTCAGGTGGCCGTGGCCGACCTTCGCAAAATTCAGGTCGGCGACAAAGTTGCCGGCCGCCACGGCAACAAGGGCGTTGTCTCGCGCATCGTGCCGGTTCAGGACATGCCTTTCTTGGGCGACGGCACGCCGGCCGACGTCATTCTTTCCCCGCTCGGCGTCGTCTCCCGCATGAACCTCGGACAAATTTTGGAAACCCACTTGGGCCTCGCGGCCAACGCTTTGGGCTACCATGTCGCGTCCGCGGTGCTCGACGGCGTGTCCGAAAACCAGATCAAGGACGAGTTGGAAAAAGCCGGTTTCCCGCGCGACGGGCAAATTCAGCTTTACGACGGCCGCACCGGCGACGCTTACGACAACAAGGCCACCGTCGGTTACAAATACATTTTAAAGCTCAACCACATGGTGGAAGACAAGATCCACCAGCGCTCGATCGGCCCGTACTCGCTCATCACCCAGCAGCCGTTGGGCGGCAAAGCGCAGTTCGGCGGCCAGCGCTTCGGCGAAATGGAAGTGTGGGCCTTGGAAGCCTATGGCGCCGCGCACACGCTCCAAGAAATTCTCACCATCAAATCCGACGACGTTACCGGCCGCTCCAAGGCGTACGAATCGATCATCAAGGGCGAGCCGATCAAAAAGCTCAACGTTCCGGAATCGTTCAACGTCCTTATCCGCGAGTTGAAGGGCTTGGCGTTGGATGTCGAACTCTTGAAGGACGGGGCGCGCGTCGACCGCTCCACCAAAGAGTCGCAGGAAGACAAGGATGCCCGGTTAGGCGCTAACTCTTAATCCTTGCCATACCCCACAAACTTATGACTCCTTTTGAAACACGAGACCAACTGAAGATCGCCGACTTCGACTCCATCCGTTTGCGTTTGGCTTCCCCGGAAGTCATCCGCGAATGGTCGCATGGCGAAGTGACGAAGCCGGAGACGATCAACTACCGCACGCAAAAGCCGGAAAAGAGCGGCCTCTTCGCCGAAGAGATCTTCGGGCCGTCCAAGGATTGGGAATGTTACTGCGGCAAGTACAAAAAGATCCGCTACAAGGGCATTGTTTGCGACAAATGCGGCGTGGAAGTCACTTCCTCGCTGGTTCGCCGCGAACGCATGGGCCACATTGAACTGGCCACGCCAGTCACGCACATCTGGTACCTCCGCGGCGTGCCGTCAAAGATCGGCCTGGTCCTCGACATCTCGGTCATGAACCTCGAAAAGGTCATCTACTTCGCTTCCTTCATCGTCACCAAAGTTGACGAGAAGTTGAAAGCCGAAACGCTTGAGCAGATCCGCAACGAATACAAGGGCAAAAAGAAGCAGCTCGAAAACGAATACGAGCAAGCGGAAAAGCGCCTGCAAGAGCAGGGCGGCGACAAGCTCGTCTCCCGCCTCGAGCAAGCCGCGAAAGCGCGCGACCAGAAAATGGCCGATCTCGAGGAGGACTTTAAGATGGCCGAGACCGACCTGCGCGAACTCGTGCCGTTGAAGATCATCCCCGAGAATACCTACCATGATTGGTCGCTCAAGTACGGCCACTTGTTCGAGGCCGGGATCGGCGCCGAAGCCATCCGCAACTTGCTCAAGAAGATCGACTTGGAAAAGACCCATGAAGCGCTCAAGATTGAGATCAGCGAATCGACCGGCGCCAAGGTTGAGCGCATGGTTCGCCGCTCGAAGCTTTTGCATTCGCTCAAGGTCAACAAGATCCGTCCCGAATGGATGGTCATGGTCAACATGCCGGTCATCCCGCCCGACCTGCGCCCGATGGTGCCGTTGGACGGCGGCCGCTTTGCCACTTCCGACCTTAACGACCTCTACCGTCGCGTCATCAACCGCAACAACCGCTTAAAGCGCTTGGTCGAGTTGAACGCGCCCGAGGTTATCACCCGCAATGAAAAGCGCATGTTGCAGGAAGCGGTTGACGCTTTCATCGACAACTCCGCGCGCCAGACCAAGACGGTTATCGCGTCCTCCGGCCGCAAGCGCCAGCTCAAGTCCTTGGCCGACGTGCTCAAGGGCAAGCAGGGACGTTTCCGCCAGAACTTGCTCGGCAAGCGCATCGACTACTCCGGCCGCTCCGTCATCGTCGTCGGTCCGACCTTGCTCATGCACCAGTGCGGTCTGCCCAAACGCATGGCTTTGGAATTGTTCAAGCCGTTCGTCATCTCGAAACTCATCAACCGCGGCTTCGTCCACAACATCCGTTCGGCCAACCGTTTTATTGAAGCGAGCCACACCGAGGTTTGGGACATTTTGGAAGAGGTCACCAAAGATTCTTTGGTGCTTCTTAACCGCGCTCCGACCCTGCACCGCCTCGGCATCCAGGCTTTCCAGCCGGTGCTGATCGAAGGCAAAGCCATCAAGATCCACCCGCTCGTTTGTACGGCCTTTAACGCCGACTTCGACGGCGACCAAATGGCCGTTCACGTGCCGCTCACCGAAGAAGCCAAGGAAGAAGCGCGCACGCTCATGCTTTCGACCAAGAACTTGCTCAAACCGGCGCACGGCAACCCGGTCTGCACCCCCAACCGCGACATCGTCTGGGGCTGCTACTACATGACCGCCGGCAATCCGAAGAAGGAAAATTTGATGGCCTTTGGTTCGGCCGCCGAAGCGGTTCAGGCCTATGAAATGGGCAAGATCAAACTGCAGGACATCTGCAAGATCCGCTTAAAACACGGCCGCGCCACCGAGATCATTGAAACGACGGTCGGCCGCGTCATCCTCAACGCCATTTTCCCCGAGTCGGTCGGCTTTGTGAACGACCACTTGGACGGCAAAAAGATCGGCGAGATCATCCGCCGCGCCATTGTGACCGACGGATTGGAGCGCACGACCAAGTTGCTCGACGACCTCAAGGCCACCGGCTTCAAATATATCTCCAAGTCCGGTTTCTCCTGGGGCATGGATTACTTGCCAACCTTGAAAGGCAAAGCCGAACTTATCGCCGAAGGCGACAAGCGCGTTGAAGAAATTGAAGATCAGTTCAACGACGGTTTGTTGACCGGCAGCGAGCGCCACAACAAAATTGTCGAGGTCTGGATGGATTGCAAAGACAAGATCGTGAAGCTTTCCAAGGAGCAGATGGACAAGTCCGGCCCGGTGTTCTCGATGGTCGAGTCCGGCGCCCGCGGTTCGTGGTCCCAGCTGACCCAAATGGTCGGCATGAAGGGCCCGGTGTCCAACCCGTCCGGCGACATCATCGAGCTCCCGGTCAAGAAATCTTTCAAAGAAGGCATCGACGTGCTCGAGTACTTCATTTCGACCCACGGTTCGCGTAAAGGTTTGGCCGACACCGCGCTGCGCACGGCGAACGCCGGTTACCTCACGCGCCGTCTCGTCGACGTTGCTCAGGATACGATCGTCCGGATCGAGGACTGCGGCGAGGAAGAAGGATCGCTGGTTACCGCCAAAGACGCCGAAGAAATGGGCCAGACCTTGGCCGCGCGTCTGGTTACCCGCGCCTCCGCCCAAGACATTGTCAATCCAAAAACCGACAAGGTGATCGTCGCCAAAGGCGACTATATTACCGACGAACTCTCCAAAGAGATCGTCAAAGCCGGGGTCACCGAAGCCCGCGTCCGCTCCGTCATCACTTGCCGCATGCCGAAAGGCGTTTGCCAAAAGTGCTACGGTTTGGACATGGCCTCGAACGCGCCGGTTAAATTCGGCACGGCCGTCGGCATTATCGCCGCGCAATCGATCGGCGAGCCGGGCACCCAGCTCACCATGCGTACCTTCCACTCGGGCGGCGTTGCCGGAAGCGACATCACGCAGGGTTTGCCGCGCGTTGAAGAATTGTTCGAAGCCCGCGCCCCCAAGCGCGCCGCCATCATTACCGATGTGGCCGGCGACGTGACCGTGGAAGAGATCGAACGCAAGATGATCGAAGCGCAGAGCGGCAAAAAGATCATGGAAACCTTCCCCGGCCAGAAGGTCGTCCGCATCTCATTCAAAGAGAATGAGACCGAGACGATCAAGATCGGCAAGGGCGACAAGGTTGAAGTCAAGGACAAGGCTATGATGATGCCGGGCGCCGTCGCCGTTACCAAAAAGAGCGGCGTGCAGCTGACCAGCGAAAAGGGCGGCACCGCCGAAGTCGGCGAAAAGACCGTGAAGATCACTCGCGAGATCGAAGCGATCAAGGAATTTGTCATTCCGCCGGGTTTTGTTCTGTTCGTGAAAAGCGGCGACAAAGTTACGGCCGGCGACCAGCTGACCGAAGGCGACCTCGATCTGCACGAGCTCTTCAACTACAAGGGCCGCGAAGCCGTGCAGCGCTACCTCTTGCACGAGATCCAGACCATTTACACGTCGCAAGGGCAACGCCTCAACGACAAACACATCGAGACGATCATTCGCCAAATGTTCGGCCGCATCACCGTGACCGAAAGCGGCGACACGGATTTGCTTCCGGGCGAAGTCGTGGAACGGGCCGAGTTTGACGACGCCAACAGCCTCGTCAAAAAAGCCAAAGGCCAGATTGCCGAAGGCACGGTCATGTTCATGGGCATCACCAAAATTTCCCTCTCCACCCGTTCGTGGCTCTCGGCCGCTTCCTTCCAGGAAACTGCCAAGGTGCTGATCAACGCTTCCTTAACCGGCAAGCTTGACCCGCTCGAAGGCTTGAAGGAAAACGTCATCATCGGCCGCCTGATCCCGGCGGGAACCGGTTATAACGTGCCGAGATAACCTGCAGGCAAGAACTAAAAACTAAGAACTAAATCCCAAAATAGGAGATAAACACCGCCGGCTTAACCCGGCGGTGTTTATTTTGGTGGTATAATGCTAAGACTTACGTTGCCGTCGTTCGGCATTAGACATTCGATATTAGTCATTCGATATTCTTCAGCCATGTCCCGTCGCGCTTTTACCTTGGTCGAACTTTTGGTCGTGATCAGCATCATCGGCCTGCTTTCGACGATTGCGATCGTCTCAATGAGCGGCGCGCGCGACAAGGCGCGCTTGGCTTCCGGCCAGCAATTGAACGGGCAGATCGCTCGGACGATCGGCGATGCGCTCACCGGGTCATGGAGCTTTGATGAGTGCAGCGGCGCGACCGTTTCCGACCGTTCGGGAAACGGGAATACGGGAACCGTAAACGGCGCGACGTTTTCCGCGACCACGCCGACCAAGACCGGCTGTTCCCTGTCCTTTAACGGCGCAAGCGACGTTACCGCTACGGGCCCGACCTATCCGAACGGCGTGACGATCTCTTTATGGATGAATACGACCAATATTGGCGCCCAGCAATGCCTCTTCGGCCAGAATGTCGGCGGCGCCAATTTCCTGAATATCTGGATGCCGGGAAACGGCACGGTCCGTTTTGAGACGGCTCTTTCGAGCAGCTTTTATTCCAACAAGGCGCTGGTCGCCAATACTTGGTACAACATCATCGCGTCCTATGACCCGGCGTCAACGACGGGTAAGGCGAAAATATACATCGACGGCGCGCTGGACAAGGCCACTGACACCACGTGGAGCGGCGGTTCGGCCAGCAACACGATCCGCATCGGCTCGTTCTTGGCCGGCCAATATTTTTTTAACGGCTACATCGACGACGTGCGCGTGTACAGCAATCCTCTCGTCGCCTCGGAAGTTTACCAACTCTACGCCGAAGGAAAACCACGCCACGCCGGCAACTTAGCCGAAAGATAGCGCGGGCAGTAGGTGACGGTCGTATTTTTGGAATTTAGTTGTTAGCATTTAGTTATTATTTTGCGATGGTATAATGGAAAGCGACCTAACTCAATGACAATTTATGTTTAAATATACAAAAATCTCGGCTTTATTGAGCGTGTTTTTCGTTTTATTTGTATCCACCGCCGCTTACGCCGACGTCCCGATTCCCGGGTCTTCTTTTCGGTCGGCACACCCTGTCGAATCGGGCATTTACCCTTGGATCGCCTTGTTAGCCGCCGTCGCTTTCGTCGTCGGTTTCTCGTTATACTTTGTGAACGAGTTGCGCAAACAAAAGCAGGCAAAGAAAGAAAAACAGGCGGCGGTTGTTAAAAATATCGAACAGAAATAAATATGGCCTTTTCCCTCCGGAAAAAAACCGGACATTTTCTGTTGCTGCTCGCCGCGGTTGACGTTATTGTGATCGTCATCATCTTGCTTCTTGGTAAATTGTTTCCGGAGGTCTATTGCTATGACCGCGTTTGTTCCGTTAATGTAAGAGAGCTGATCGAAACCGCCGCCTCAAGAATAGCTGCGTTGTTGTATCTTAACTCCGCCGCCATCTCGCTTTATGTCGGCGTTGTCAGCTTCAAAGACCGTCGCAATATTCACGTCCCGTTTTTACTCCCGATCCTGCTGGCCGCACTCGCGGCGATCTTGGCGATTTTATAAAGACCGCGATTAATTTAAAAAAATGATCGTAAAATATTTTTTTGCTCTGGCCTTGACCATAATCATCGAGGTCGCGGTGGCGCGATTGTTCTTTTATGAAAAATCCATTGTTTTGGCGGTGATTTTGATGAATTTGATCACGCACCCCGCTTTTAATTTGGCGTTATACATTTTAAGTAATTATTTTGGCTGGCAAATTGGTTGGGTCACGATCATCTATTTTGAGATCGCGATCGTCATTATCGAAGCGCTGCTTCTTATCTTCGCCGGCTTTGGCAAAAAGAAGTCCTTTAAGCTCTCCTTCTTCGCGAACGCGGCTTCTTTTTCGATCGGCTATATCTTGACCGTGACCAAAGTTTTTTACCCGTATCTATGAACGATCGCGACAAGCTGGTTTTGCTGCAATATGCGGCGGCGCACGGTTTGGTCGATCTGTCTTGCGCCGCGGCGCTTTTTAGTCTGTGGTATGTTTGGTCGCCGGGCATGGGCACAATAACGCTCGCGATCTTGGTTTATGGAGTTTTGGCTTTTGGCACGCAGCCGCTCTTTGGCTGGCTTTCGGACCGTTTGGCTTTGCCGCGCCTGATGGCCGTTGCCGGCTGTACGTTAACGGCTTTGGGTGTTCTGGTTTTGCCGGTATCGTTTTGGCTGGTAGTAATTTTGCTTGGCGTCGGCAACGCGCTTTTTCACGTTGGCGGTGGCAGCATCAGTCTCAATCTGACGCCGTACCGAGCAACGGCGCCCGGTTTGTTTGTCGCGCCGGGGGCGATCGGCTTGGCGCTGGGAACTTTGATAGGGAAGTCGGACTTTGCTTACGGATGGATTTTTGCCGTTGCGCTCATGGTCATGGCCGTTATTTTGTATCGTTTAAAGCCATCGCTCCCGCCGACGAGAACAACGGCGCCGGCAAGGAGCATGCAATGGGTTGGTGCGTTTGTTTTGATATTTTTGGTCATCGCCGGACGTTCGCTTCTCGGGTTTTCTTGGGTCATGCCTTGGAAAAGCGATGTTTTATTGCTCTTGGTCATGACCATCGCGGTCGTTTTGGGAAAAGGGCTCGGGGGAATTTTAGCCGATCGCTATGGTTTTATCGCCGTTGCCTTAGGCGGGGTTGTTGTTTCGGCGCCGCTTTTGATCATCTTTCCGGCCGTGCCGGCGCTGGCGATCATCGGTGTTTTTCTTTTTCAATTCACCATGCCCGTCACTTTGGCGGCCATGTATCGTTTGTTTCCGAAACGTCCCGGCCTGGCCTTTGGCTTGCCGTGCCTGGCACTGATCATTGGCGCGCTTCCTGTGCTTCTGCAGCAACAGAGATATTTCAGCGGAACGGATTTTTTGGCCATTTCGTTTGCACTGGTCGCCGTCGCCGTTTTTTTAGGTTTAAGATCGGTTGTAAATCGTGCTAAAACCGTCTGCCCGTAAAAAAGGGGGGCAGAGTACCCATCAATATGTAAAAGGCGTGTGTTCGTTCCAGTAATTTTTTGTTATAATGTAAACAACTAATAATAAGTCCTATGCTTAAGAAGCTGCGGTCCAGGCGTCTTGGAACAAAGCGCTCCAAGAGGTCTTTTTTAATTTTTCGCTCGCTCACTCTTGCAGTGCTGGTCGGCGTGCTGGCGGTTTTTGGACTTTCAGTCAAGAATACTTTGGCTTTGAATTGGAACGAACCGAGCAATAACCCGCCGAGCATGGCTGGGATTAGCGGTCCGGTTTGGGCGCAGAGTGCCGTGGCGCAGCCCGGCGACACCTGGCTTGCCGGCAAAGGCCGGTATGATACCGCCGGCACCGGCGATGCCAACTGCACCGGCGCCAAGGTTTGCGGCGCCGACAATGCCGGCCTCTTCGGTCTCTCCGGCGAATCCGCGACCGGCGTCGGCTTGTACGCCTCCACCGGCAACGCCGCGAGTTATGCCGGCGACTTTAACGGCAATGTTTACATGTACCCCGGCTCCAAACTCGGCATGGGTATTGCGCCGTCATACTATCTCGACATTTTGGCCAACGTCGCCAACGGCGCCGTCGCCAATTTTGAAAGCTCTTCGACCAGTGCCACCAACACCGGCATCACGCTGCGCAACTCGAGCAGCGTCGCCGCCGCCCGCGACTGGGCGCTCCTCACCAACTCAGTCGCTGCCGGCGACTTTGTCATTAAACAGAGCAACGCCTTGAGCGGCGATCCGGTCGCGGCCGGAACCACGCGGTTGTACGTCAGCCCCGGCGGCCAGATTGGAATTGCCAACACCGCGCCTTCGGCGCTGCTCACGCTCGGCACCGCCGGCACGACCGCCGGTTCGCTGTATTTGGCCGGCGCCACCGCCAATGGCATCACGGTTAATGTTCCCGCTTCGGTTGCTGCCACCTACGCCATTACGCTCCCGGCCGCCGCGCCGACCGTGAATGGCCAGGTGTTGAGCGCCACCACCGCCGGGGTCGCCAGTTGGACGACGGTTGGCGGCGGCTCGCAAACGCCATGGACCTCGGCGATCAACGCCGCCGGTTATACGCTTTTCGGAAATAGCATCGCCGGAGGCTCATTGAGCCTTGAATCAAATTCAACGGCGACGCCGGGCGGGATCTACCTTAATTGGTCTTATCCCGCGCACACCAGCGGCTTGGCGGTTTCCTCGGGGACCAAAGGCGTATTAATGATGGGCGGCGACGGCTTGCCTTCGACCTCCGGCGTCCCGCAAAACACCATTGCGCAATTCCAAATGGGGAACAACGCCGTGGGTATGGAAATCGGAGCAACATCGACCGGCGCGGCGTCGTGGATCCAGTCGGTCACCTTAAACGACTCCGTGTCAAAAATGCTGCTTTTAAACCCCAATGGCGGCAACGTCGGGATCGGCACCGCCACGCCCGGTTCGGCGCTCCACGTCAACGGGGGATGGATCACGGTCGTTCGTTCCGGAAAAACTTTATTGCTCAATCCGAACTACGCCGGCGGAAACGCGTACGCGCAAGTGGCCGCGCTCGGAACCGATTCCATGGGCCTCTCCCTGTCATCAAAGGACACCAACCCGGAATATTTATTCATCGCCAATGACGGCAAGGTCGGCGTCGGCACAACGACGCCGAACAACAAGCTGCAAGTCGCCGGCCTCATCAACTTCGATCCGATCCTCGATAATACTTTTTTGGGCATACAGACTGGTAACGCCAATACCAACGGCAACTTTAATACGGGAGTTGGTTGGCGAAACCTGTATAGCAACATCCTAGGCTCCTACAATGTCAGCATCGGCGACGTGGCTCTCTATAGCAACACCGGCAGCTACAATACCGCGAGCGGCGCCTCGACCCTCACTTCCAACACGACCGGCAATAACAATACCGCGAGCGGTTATTTTTCTCTCGCCTCCAACACCACCGGCATCGACAACACGGCGGTTGGTTTCTGGGCGGGTTACAACTCGGGAACTTCCCTTCAAACCATGTCTAACAGCACGTTCTTGGGCTACGGCGCCAACTCCTCAGTTAACGGCGTCACCAACTCAATGGCGCTCGGTAACGGCGCGCAGATCACGGCCTCGAACCAGGTTATGATCGGAAATGGAGCGATTACGCAAGTAAAAATTCCCGGACTCATGAACATCGATCCGGCCCATGACAATGTCTTTTTGGGCCGGGGCACGGGAATCGTGAATTCCGGAAACGGCAATACCGCCATCGGCGCCTTGTCTCTGATGGTGAGCAGTACGGGCAGCTACAATACGGCGTTAGGTTTGAACGCGCTCTCGCTTGATACCAGCGGTTCCTCAAATACTTCCGTTGGCCAAGCTTCGTTGGCGGCGAATACGACCGGCGCCAATAATACCGCGCTTGGCACGAACGCGCTCTTGGTGAATACGACCGGGCATGAAAATACCGGCCTCGGCACGATTGCGTTGAAAACTTTAACCACCGGAACCGGCAACACCGCCGTCGGAAACGCGGCCGGTTGGAACAATGCGGTCACCCTGGCGACGATCAGCAACAGCACTTTTTTGGGAAATTCTGCCAACGCTTCGGTTGACGGCATTACCAACTCCGTCGCCATCGGCTACAACGCGCAAGCAACCGCCTCGAACCAGGTTGTGATCGGCAACTCATCGGTTACCTCCAATATCATGTACGGCGGGCTCACGGTCGGCGGCAAGGGCGTCTGTTTGGCCGACGGAACGAATTGCCCAAGCTCCAGCGGTGGGGCGTCGATGCCGGACGTTCGCTACATGGAAAACACGACCACTTGCCCGGCCGGATATACGACGGGCACGGTCACCGACGGCAAAGCACACTGGTCCAGCCCTGCCGGATCGTTCATCATGAACAACAATTACTACTCCCTTGGCGCGGCTAGCGGCAATGGATATTCCAACGTCTACTACATGCCCGGTTGGAACAGCAGTTATTCAACCTCATACGTCGGGACGGTGTGTCTTAAGCAATAATCCGAATCTAACAATGCATAACCGCTCGGCCGCAAGCCGGGCGGTTTTTGCTCCATTCTTGGGCGGGCAGAACCAAATTTTATCGATATTCAAAAGAGGCATGTTCCCGATCATCATTTGTTGTTATAGTGGAGGCATCTAATAATCAGTCCTATGATTAAGAAGTCGCGGTCCAGGCGCCTTGGAACAAAGCGCTCCAAGCGTAATTTTTTAATTTTCCGCTCGCTCGCGCTCATGGCGCTCGTCGGCGTTCTCGTGGTCTTCGGGCTTTCGATCAAGAACACGCTGGCTTTGAGCTGGAACGAGCCAAGCACCAATCCACCGGATCTGACCGGCATCAGCGGTCCGGTTTGGGTCCAGTCGGTTACGGCCCAGCCGGGCGGCATGTGGGTTGCCGGTAAGGGGCGCTATGATACCGCCGGCACGGGCGACGCCAACTGCACCGGCGCCAAGGTTTGCGGTGCTGACAACGCCGGCCTCTTCGGTCTCTCCGGCGAATCCGCGACCGGCGTCGGTCTGTATGCTTCTTCTGGCAGTGCGGCCAGTTACGCCGGCGATTTTAACGGCAATATCTACGTTTATCCCGGCTTCCGGTTGGGTCTGGGCGTAGCGCCGTCATATACGCTCGATGTGTTATCGACGACCGCAAATGGCGCCGTCGCCAATTTTGAAAGCTCTTCGACCAGCGCCACCAACACCGGCATTACGCTGCGCAACTCGAGCAGCGTCGCCGCCGCTCGCGACTGGGCGCTCCTCACCAACTCAGTCGCCGCCGGCGATTTTGTCATCAAACAGAGCAACGCCCTGGGCGGCGACCCGGTCGCGGCCGGAACAACGCGTTTGTATGTTGATCCTAACGGAAAAGTCGGCGTTGCCAACACCGCCCCATCGGCGCTGCTAACGCTCGGCACCGCCGGGACAACCGCCGGTTCGCTGTATTTGGCCGGCGGAACTTCCAATGGCGTGACGGTTAACGTTCCCGCTTCGGTGACCGCCGCTTATACCATCACTCTTCCGGCCGCCGCGCCGACCGTGAATGGCCAGGTGTTGAGCGCCACCACCGCCGGGGTCGCCAGTTGGACGACGGTTGGCGGCGGCTCGCAAACGCCATGGACCTCGGCGATCAACGCCGCCGGTTATACGCTTAACGGCAATAGCACGGCGAGCGGCAACATGACCATCGATTCAACTTCGAGCGGAACCAAGGGTTTTGTCCTCTTGAACCCGACCGGCGGCAACGTTGGCATTGGCACGACGACGCCGAATAATAAACTTCAAGTTGCCGGCCTGATTAATTTCGATCCGACCCTGTATAATACTTTTTTGGGAATTGGCGTTGGCGGCAAAGCGGTCGCAGGCGCGGTGGAAAACACCGGCGTTGGCTATTCCGCACTTTTTAATACGACGTCGGGTTGTTGCAACACCGCTTTCGGGTCGAGGAATCTTTCCAGCAATACGACAGGAAGCATGAATACCGCCCTTGGGTATCAAGTGCTTATGGCCAGCACTACGGCGACAGACAATACCGGGGTTGGCGTCCAAGCGCTACACGATGATACGACCGGAAGCAGTAATACCGCCGTCGGCAGGACGGCGTTGCAATTTATTACGACCGGCTCCGGCAACACGGCCGTGGGCAGTGATGCCGGCATTGGTTCGCCAAATTCAACCACGATCACCAATAGCACGTTCCTGGGCAGAAGCGCTTATTCTTTGGCCGACGGCATTACCAACTCCATGGCCCTTGGCGCCAACACCACGGTTAACGCCTCAAACCAAGTGGTGATCGGGAATTCATTGGTGACGCAGACATTATTGAACGGCAATGTGGGGATCGGGGCGGCCGCGCCAAACGCCAAATTGACCGTTGGCGCGAACCTGACGGGAACGGCGCTGGGAACGACGTTTAATACGAATTCCGGCGCGCTGGGCGCAGTTGCCGGCAATACGCTAACGCTCGGCAATATGGGCTTTACGTCGGGCAACAATACCAGTTTCGGCGTCCGCGCCTATCGGAACGCCGCCGGATCCGATTGGACCACCGCCGCGGTCATGATCGGCATGGATGTTGACAATACGCCTTATGCCGGCGGATACCTTTCGTTCTACGGCGGCAATGTCGGGATCGGAACCCCGGCGCCGAATTACAAACTGGATGTGAGCGGCGCGATGAACATTGCGAGCGGCGCGGCCACCGGCTTGGCGGCCACCAGCACCGGCGCGTACGGCGTCTTTGGCACCGGCGCCACGGCCGGCGTGGCCGGCGTTAGTACGACCGGTTACGGCGTCTACGGGTCAAGCACGGGAAGCTATGCCGGGTACTTCAACGGCACGTTGAATGCCACCGGCACGATCACGCAAAACGGCACCAAGGTTTGTTTGGCCGACGGCACGAACTGCCTCGGCGTGTCGGCGCCGGGCACGGCCTGGATCTTGGCCGCCGCGCCGGTTCATGCCTGGAAAGCGGTCGTCTACGCCAACAATATTTTTGTCGCGGTCGGCAGCGGCGGCTACGTCATGACCTCGCCCGACGGGATCACTTGGACCGCGCGCACCGGTGGCGCCTACGATTGGCAATCGGTCGCTTATGGCAACGGCAAGTTTGTTGCGGTTTCGTGCAACGGCTACGTCATGACCTCGCCCGACGGGATCACTTGGACCACGACCGCGGTGTCTGGGTATGTATGCAATACAACGACGGGCGCGAGCAAGATTGTTTTTGGAATGGGCAAATTCATTTGGTCATACGGACCCGATACCACCACCGCTTACCCGTACTTTTATACTAATTATTCCTCCGACGGCACGACGTGGACCAATGCCTACCGGGAAAACTCCAGTCGCGGTACGTACGGATTAGTTTATAATGCCGATAATAATGAATTTTTGGCTGGTTTTCATGACCAGGGAAATAATAGCGGCTATACCTTCCAGAGATCGCTGAACGGCATCGATTGGAATGCCGGATTCAATTGTTCATCCAGCTTGCCCGGCGCCTATACCGGTATGACCTACGGCAACGGCCTGTATGTTTTAGCCGACGGGGCGAACGGAATTTTGACGATTCCGGTTGGCGGCGGCGCGGCCACCGCGCGCATTGCCGGCACGGCCGCGGCGGTTACTTATGCCAATGGAACCTTCGTCGCGGTCGGCGCTTCGACGGTGCAAACGTCCATTAACGGCATTTCGTGGAACACGATCACGCCCCCGGGCGGCGCGGCCAGCTGGAACGCGGTTACCTTTGGCGCCAATAAATTTGTTTCCGTGGCCTCGAGCGGCGAAGTCATGTATTCCGGCCCGGCGATCGCCCCGTCGGCGCCGTCCGGCGTTAGCACCGGTCCCGATCTTCGTTTTATTTCGTCAGCGGCCGCCTGCTCTTCGCTCGGCAGCTATGTTGATGCGACCGAGCCGGATATCCAAGCCAATGTTAACGCCGCGTCCTTTGATTTGAACGTTGTCAATTTCTGCGAGATATTGTCGCCGCCAACCACCGGGAGCAGCGCGACCTGGCGCTATAACTACAATTGCTCGAGTGGAACGGTTTATCGGGCCTGCATTAGGACTGACGCGCCGCTGCGCTTTACGTCAAGCGCCAATGCCTGCTCTTCGCTCGGCAGCTATGCCGGGGCTACGGCCGGCGACATCGAATCCGGCTGGAAGGGGACGGCGGCGAATGCCAACATTACCGGTTTCTGTGAGTTGCTGACACCGGCCGCCGTCGGCAACAGCTATGATTGGACGTACAACTACAATTGCTCGAGCGGAACGGTTTATCGCGGTTGCGTAAAACAATAATGATTTGAACCGTGCATTAAACAACCGTCCGGTCTTAAGCCGGCGGTTGTTTGTTTAGACGGCTGTAAAATGCAGGAGATAGATCGTCGTTTAGTGATATAATGAAAGAATTGTCGCTTATCAATACGTTAATTGCTCTATTCACTCCGAAAACGCTTGCTCGCAGCATGACAACCATCCGTCGCGCTTTCACCCTTGTCGAACTCTTGGTCGTGATCTCCATCATCGGCCTCCTTTCGACGATCGCGATCGTGTCGATGAACGGTTCGCGCGACAAGGCGCGGATCGCTTCCGGAAAGTCGTTTGAACAATCGCTCAATCAAAAACTCGGCGACCGTTTGGAGTTGGAATGGCTTTTTGATTCCGTGGTCGGCGGCGTGTCTGCCGACGTTTCCGGCAATAATCGGACGGGTACGGCCGTGAATGTGACGCTGGTTCCTGGCGCATACGGCAACGCCTATTCTTTCAACGCCACCGGATACGTTGATGCGGCAACGATCAGCATCAACCCCGACATCACGGTCAGTGCCTGGATTTACCCGACCATCGCAAACCAGCTCGGGTTTATTGTCAGCAAACTTCCAGTCAACACGCAGTGGGAGCTCTTTTTGGAAAACGGTTACATCCGTTGGCGCGCCGGCGTGCCGGAAACAAATGCGGCAAGCTGTCCCGAACCAACGCCTAACGCCTGGCATCATGTCGTGGGAACGCAATACGGCGGTCAGGCCGCGATTTACGTCGACGGCAAACAATGCGTTACCGCCGCCATCACGCCAATTGCTAACGGCAATGGTATTATTGAGGTTGGAACTTTTTCCGGGAGTTATAACTTTACCGGCATCATCGATCAGGTCCGGATTTACAGCGGCTCGATTCTTGAGCCTTAACCCAGTCCGCCATGTCCCGCCGCGCCTTCACCCTTGTCGAACTCTTGGTCGTGATCAGCATCATCGGCCTGTTGTCGACGATTGCGATCGTGTCGTTAAACGGCGCGCGGACCAAGGCGCGCGACACCAAACGGTTGGCGGACATCGGGCAATTTCAAAAAGCGCTCGAAGTATATTACGCCGATAACGGGCAATATCCGCCGTCCGGCGGCGCGACCACGCCCAATAACGTCTGGAGCACGAGCAACGATGCCAGCTGGACGACCTTGCTCGGCTACCTAAGGCCGTACATGTCCGTTCTGCCGAAAGATCCGACGCAAAGCGCTTCCGGTTGGGGCGCCGATCCAAATACGTATGCTTATTCGTATTTTTCCACCGGATACGGTTGCGACAGGCAATGGTATATGATGGTCTACCGGCTTGAAATCGGCGACGGATTGCCGGACACGGCCGTGAAAGCATGCGACGGATCCCTATTTATGTACGGAACCTCCGGCGGCCCGTCGCTCGTGAAAACGATCGGCACGCGAGCCGGAAGATAAACAGCCAACCGCCGGCCAATTCATTCCAGCTTTATTATTGTCGTAGGCTATTGTCGTAGGCGAAGCCTACGACATGCGGATCGTCATAAACATTAGGATTTTATTGTCTTAGGCTTCGCCTACGACAATGGTTGTCAGGATTAGTTTTGTCTTGATTCGCTGTTATTAATCGGCTAAACTGACCATCTGACCCTAAAAGCTAATAGCAAAAAGCTGATATGTCCAAGCATTCTCATTGGGACAAAGTAAAACGCGCCAAAGGCGCCGCTGATCGCGCCAAAGCGATCGTTGGCAGCAAGATGCTTAAACTAATTTCCACCGCGGCCAAATCCGGCGGCGGCGATCCGGTGATGAATTTTAAGTTGCGCCTTATCATGGACACGGCAAAACGCTCCGGCGTGACCAAAGACGCCATCGACCGCGCCATTGCCAAGGCGACGGGTTCCGGCGCCGAAGCCGAGCAGTTGGAAACGCTGCTCTACGAGGCCTACGGTCCGGGCGGCGTCGCCATCCTCATTGAATGTCTGGCCACGAATCGCAACAAGGCGGTGGCCGAGGTCAAACACACGCTTAACATGGGCAACGGCACGTTGGCCGGGGAGGGCGCCGTCAAATGGATGTTCCAGCATCGCGGCGTGCTGCGTTTTGCCAAGCCGCAAAACGACGAATTTGAACTCAAAGCCATCGACGCCGGCGCCGATGACGTTGTTTACGAAGCGGACGGCTACACCGTATATACCGGCTTGGATAATTTGGAAAAAGTAAAAAATAATCTCGCCGAAGAAGTCGAATTCGCCGGCTGGCAGTGGATCCCCAAAGACCGCATTCCGGTTCTCGAGGCCGCGCAGGGGGAGTTGGATGCGCTCTTGGAAGCGCTTGATGAGTTGGAAGATGTGAACGAGGTTTATACCAATGCGGAATAGCGGGGGATTAGGTCTTAGGGGTTAGGGATTAGTGTATGGAAATACGATCATTTCGTGATTTGACCGTTTGGCGTAAATCAATGGAGCTTGCGCGCGTTGTTTATTGTTTTTCCGACACTATTCCGACGAAAGAACGTTTTGGTTTGATATCACAAATGCAGCGCGCCGCTGTTTCCATCCCGTCAAATATTGCCGAGGGATATCAGCGGAAAGGTACAAAAGAACTCATACAGTTTCTTAGAATCGCATATGGAT
>JAHFIF010000065.1 GCA_023246535.1 bacterium | reverse complement strand
CCGCCGTCATTGTGGCGGCCGGGTATTTCGGCTATCGTTATTTCTTTGCCGCGCCGTCAGTTGCGCCGGCGATCAACAGCAATGCCAATTCCAACGCTAACGCTAATGCCAACGCGCCGGCCGCTGCGGCCAATGAGAATGCCAATGTCAATGCCGCGATTCCGGCCAATGTGAACGCGCTGCCGGCGACCAACGTGCCGGTCTTGCCGCCGCCGGTTCCGCAAAATAGCAATACCAATATTCCGTCCGTGTTGCCGCCGCAGGACGACCCCAACTCCACGGTCGACACCGATCATGACGGACTGACCGATTATCAAGAGATTCACGTTTACAAAACCAATCCGCTCAAGGCTGATACTGACGACGACGGTCTTTCCGACCGCGACGAGGTGATGGTCTGGCATACCGATCCGTTGAATCCCGATACGGACGGCGATGGTTATAAGGACGGCGACGAAGTGAAAAACGGTTTTAACCCGCTTGGTCCCGGCAAAATTTTGACGCCGCCGCCGGCCAAATAGTATGTCTGAACCGCAAATTCCGCAAAAACCAGGAGCCGCCGCAGGTGCCGCCAGTGCGCCGGCATCTTTGCCGTCCATTAAAACCATGCCGGAAAAGTATATCGGCGCGGCGGCCGGAAAGCCGCCGGTCATCCGCCAGATCATTGAAACGAAAACTGTTACGCCGCCGCCTCCGCCCAAGCCGTCCGTGCCTAAGCCGCCGGCCAAGAAATCCAACAAGCGCCGAAATATCATCATTATTGCCGTTATCGTTTTGCTCGCCGGCGCAGCCACCGCGGCGTATATTTTGTTCATGCCGGCCGCGCCCGTTCCGGTCAAGCCGCCCGTCAATGTCAATAAACCGATCGTCAATCTTAATGTAAACATCCCAACGCCGCCCCCGCCGGTTTGCGGCAACAGTACGCTGGAGAACGGCGAACAGTGCGACCTGGGTTCGCAAAACGGCGCGGCCAATTCCGGCTGCAGCGCGACCTGCCAAACGGTCGAGGTAAAACCGCCGCCCCCGCCGAATACCGGCGTCGACTCTGATTCCGACGGCTTGACCGACGTCGAAGAAAAGACTGTCTACAATACCAATGCCTTTAATACCGACTCCGACGGCGATACATTCAATGACGGCAACGAAGTGGCGCATCTTTACGATCCAACCAAGAAAACGCCGGCCCTGCTCAAAGACGCGACTTACGAAAAGGTGGTGGCCGATAAAACGGAAGGGTATTCGGTCATTGTTCCCGATCAATGGACGGTTAGCGGCGCGGAGACGACGCAATTGATGATCAATGCTCCGACCGGCGAATTCTTCGAAGTTTTGGTGACGGACAAACCCAAAGACCAATCGCTCGTCGAGTGGTATTTGGCGATGTCGCCCGGCGCGGCCGAGAGCGACGTGATCCGTTTCAAAACGCTCCAGGGCTACGACGCCTTGCGTTCGCCGGATCGCCTCACGACCTATATCGATCCCGGCAACGGCAAGCTCTTTACGCTGTCCTACAGTTACGACGACAAGTTGTCGCTGGAGTACCGCACCACCTACGAAGCGTTCCTGCAAGGTTTCTCGCTGAATTTGACCGGCCCTACCAAACACTAAATATGGCTGTCCGGGTTACCGCCGCCGGCTCATCGGGTTTCGGCGAGCAATGGGTCAAAAATTGGGCGAAAAAAACCGCCTTCGCCTTGGGCCGCCCCAAGGACGATATCGGGATCGTTTTTGTCGGCGCGACAAAGATTAGGACGCTGAATCGCGAGTACCGCGCCAAAGACCGGCCGACCGATGTTCTGTCGTTTCCGGCGGACGGCGGCGCGGACATGGGCGATATATTTATCGCGCCGGCGATCGCCCGCGTGAAGGCGGCCGAACGCGGCAGCCGCTACAAAGACTACCTGGCACTCTTGATCGTCCATAGCGTTTTGCATCTGGGCGGTTACGATCACCATACCGACAAAGAATCAAAAGCCATGGCGAAGATGGAAAAGAAGATATTGAACCTAAATGCTCAGCCTGAATAAATTCGGAAAAAGCTTGTCGCACGCCTGGCGCGGCCTGGCCGAGGTTTACGCCCGCGAAAACAGTTTTCGCATCCATGTGCTGGCATTCATTTTGCTCCTCGTGGTCATGGTCGGACTGGGGATCGGCGGGGTTGAAGCGGCCATGCTAATTCTTGTTGCTTCAACCGTCATCGTGTTAGAATTGGCTAACAGCATCTTTGAACGCTGGCTCGACATTGTTTCGCCGCGCGTCGGCGCCCAGGTTCGCGACGCCAAAGACATCATGGCCGCCGCCGTGCTGGTTTCCTCGCTTTCCGCGCTGGCAATCGGGGCCATCATCATCATTCCTCATATCAAATTCTAATGGCTGACAGGATCATCACCGGGCTCGATATCGGTTCAACCGCCATTCGCGTGGTGGTTGGCCAGCTGCTCCCCGCCGAGGCGGCGGAGCGGGTTCATATTATTGGCGCGGTGACCGTGCCGTCGAAAGGCATTTCGCGCGGCACGATCGTTTCCATTGAAGAAGCGGTCACGAGCATTTCCACGGCCATGGAGGCGGCCGAACGCATCGCCGGCTTGCCGATCGAATCGGCTTACGTCGGCGTTTCCGCCAGCCACACGCTGGCGCAAACTTCGCGCGGGGTGATCGGCGTTTCGCGCTCCGACGGCGAAATAAAGAATGAAGACGTTGAACGGGCGGTGGAAGCCGCAAAAATGGTGGCGACCCCGGCCAACTACGAGATCCTGCATGTTCTTCCCAAAAGCTATACCGTCGACGGGCAGATCGGCGTGCGCGACCCCATCGGCATGACCGGCATTCGTCTTGAGGTCGAGTCGCTCATCATCCAGGGCTTGTCTTCGCATCTGCGGAATTTGACCAAGTGCGTGCACCGCACCGGGATCGAGATCGACGCCCTGGTTCTCGGCTCGCTGGCCGCGGCCGAAGCGGTCACCAACGCGCGCGAGCGCGACTTGGGCGTGGCGGTCGTGGTCGTCGGCGCCGCGTCTTCGGCGCTCGTCGTTTACGAAGGCGGCGACGTCCTCGCCGTCGGTTCCGTTCCCGTCGGCGCCGAACACATTACTTCCGACATTGCCATCGGATTGCGCACGTCGCTCGACGTGGCGGAAAAGATCAAGCTGTCGTTCGGTTCGGCCGCGCCCAAGGACATCACCAAAAAAGAAGAGATCGATCTGGTCGAACTCGGCGCCACCGACAGCGAAACTGTTTCGCGCAAATACGTTTGCGAAATCATCGAAGCGCGGGCCGAAGAGATCTGCGAAAAGATCGACCGCGAATTGCGCAAGATCGACCGCAGCGGCTTGCTTCCGGCCGGCGTCGTGTTAACCGGCGGCGGCGCCAAGCTTTCCGGCTTTGGCGAAGTGGCCAAGCGCGTGCTGCGTTTGCCGGTCGCGATCGGCTATCCGTCCGGCGTTTCCTCGATCACCGACAAATCATCGGACGCGGCGTTTGCGCCGGCCGTCGGGTTGGTTCTTTGGGGCGCGCAAGTGGCGTCGGCAGGAAACGATCGCGGCGGCGATCTGATGGGAAAATTCGGCGGCGTGAGCGCCATGGGGAAGGGGATCAAGAAATTGTTCAAGAGCCTCATTCCGTAGGCGGAGCGCGGAACAGCCGGGCCGGCATGATCAACGCCCTTGCGGGCTTTTTTCTTTTTTTCGACGGGTTGCGCCGGTAAGAAGCGGCGCCGGCGACCGTCTGAGATTTATTAACTAACCAGTAACCAAACGTTTATGAAAAAATTATTCGCCGGCGCGATCCTTGTTGTTCTTTTGGGCGCGGGTTGCGCGCCGTCTTCGCCGTCCGCGCCGTCGGCGGGAAACAACGTCAACGAACAGGCGGCGGCGCCGGCCAGCCTAAAATTCGCCGACCAGCCGTTTTATAAGAACGCCTACCTTATTTCCGGTCCGACCATGGACGCCAAAACCAAAGAAGCGATCACCGGTTTTTCGATCACGAAAAAGGCTTTGGCCGCCGGGGCGACTGAATACGACCTTAAGGCCTTGAAGTCGGAATACAAGGATCAGACCTATGTTCTTAAGCCCGGCGAACAGTTGTATTTCATTGAAACTTTCATGGGGGATGACGCGGTCAATGAAAATCTGGAGAAAGGCTTCCGCGATGACATGGCCGTGGTTGTCGATGCCAACGGCAACATGGTTGGCGCGCCGGCGCTTTGGACAAAATAGCCTTGTTTGAACAAAAACCTCGCGCGCCGGCGCGAGGTTTTTGTTGACCGAAACGCGTCTTAGCGATACAATGAGTGACACCTCGCGAATCATCCACACCACGGAACACTAATAGTGTTCGCTGCATTAACACAAAATCTATGCCAGAAATAAAACCCGATGTTGAAACGTTCGCCAAGATCAAAGTCGTCGGCGTCGGCGGTTCCGGCGGGAACGTGGTGAACCGCATGATCCAATCGAAGATCAAAGGCGTCGAGTTCGTTGCCATCAACACCGATGTCCAGGCGCTGCATCACTCGCTGGCGCCGGTCAAACTGCATATCGGCCGCGCCATCACCCGCGGCTTGGGCGCCGGCATGGATCCGGAGATCGGGCGCCGCTCGGCCGAAGAAAATCAAAACGAGATCCGCGACCTGCTTAAAGGCGCGGACATGGTTTTTATTACCTGCGGTTTGGGCGGCGGAACCGGCAGCGGCGCCGCGCCGATCGTTGCCGAATTGGCCAAAGAAGCCGGCGCACTCACCGTGGCCGTCGTCACCAAGCCGTTCACTTTTGAGGGCGCGCAGCGCCGCGACATCGGCGACCGGGCTTACACCTCGCTCACCGACAATGTCGATACGGTCATCAGCATCCCCAACGATCGCATTTTGCAGATCATCGACAAAAAAACTTCCTTGCTCGAAGCGTTCACGATCGTCGACGATGTTCTGCGCCAGGGCGTTCAGGGAATCTCGGAGATCATCACCACCCCCGGCCTCATCAACGTCGATTTTGCCGACGTCAAAGCGATCATGCTTAACCAGGGATCGGCGCTCATGGGCATTGGCCGCGCCACCGGCGAAAATCGCGCCATCGAAGCGGCCAAAGCGGCCATTGCTTCGCCGCTTTTGGAAGTTTCGGTTGAAGGCGCGCGCGGTATTCTCTTCACCGTTACCGGCGGCGCCAACATGGGCATGCATGAAGTGTCCGAGGCGGCCAAGGTCATTACCGCTTCCGCCGATCCGAACGCCAAGGTCATCTTCGGCGCCATTCTCAACGACAGCATGAAGGACGAGATCAAGGTCACGGTCATTGCCACCGGCTTCGAGGATGCCAAGGACAACGCCAAGGCGTCGGGCTCGACCGTGGTTGCCGCCGGTTCGTACAGTCCGTCGTCTTTCGTCAAAGCCAAGGCCGCGTCCGTGCCGGAAATTATCAAGGTCAAGCCCGCGCCGCCGGTCCAAGCGCCGGCCCCGGCCGCCGCTCCGGCTCCGGAACCGGAAAAGCCGATCCAGCCGCCGCCCAAACAAACGCGCGCCAAGCCCGAGGATAACGAAGACCTCGAGATCCCGGCTTTCATCAGGAAGAAAATGCTAAATTAGGGCGGGTGTAAGGAATCATTAAATTCATCGTCTTGATAACCCTTGCCCTAAAAGCAGGGTTGTCCTTTCTCCAAAAGCTTATGCGCTGTCCCATCTGCAACGCGGCCGATACCAAGGTTGTTGATTCCCGCCTCACCGGCGACGGCATTGGCATTCGCCGCCGCCGCGAGTGTGAAAAATGCGAATTCCGGTTCTCGACCGTTGAACGCGTCGAGCTGCTTGATTTGGCAGTGGTAAAACGCGACGGCCGGCGCGAAATGTACCGCCGCGAAAAGACCGCCAGCGGCCTGCGCAAAGCGTTGGAAAAACGCCCGTACACCGAAGATCAATTCCAGGCGCTCCTCGGCGAAGTCGAACGGATGATCGGCCGCACCCGGCGCGACGAGATCACCTCGAGCGAGATCGGCGAGATCGTCATGGGTTGTCTTAAAAAGTTCGACAAGGTCGCCTATATCCGTTTCGCTTCCGTTTACCGTTCGTTTGAAGACGTTGACGAATTCGCCAAGGAGCTGGGCGCGCTGCTCGCGGCGCCGAAGAAGAGGAAGAAAAATAAATAAAACTTTTAACTGTTAACTCTTAACTGTTAGGCTGACTTAAAAGTTAAAAGCTAAAAGTTAAAAGTCGATTTTATGTCTCATAAACCATTATCCATCAGGATCGTCATTTTGCTGACCCTTTTGGGCGGCATGGTCATGGGCGGGGTGACCGGCGGCGTCGTTGGGCTGTATACGGCCGCGAGTATTTCCGGAAATTTGGCCGGCACGAATTTGCTCACGCGTCCTTTGCATACCGCCAAGCCGGCCGCGCCGGAAACCGTGCCCGGCGCCACCAATGTTCCGTTGAGCGAGGATCAGTCGCTTTCCGCCATGGTTAAGAAGGTGACGCCCGCCGTGGTCTCGATCGTTATTTCCAAAGAAGTGTCGGTCGCGCAGCCGAACGGCATGTTCAACTTCGGGCCGTTCTCCTTTGACATGGGTAACGGCGGCATGGGCGGCCAAAACGGCGGCACGAGCGGTCCGACGCAAAAGCAAGACATTGGCGGCGGCAGCGGCTTCATTGTTTCGCCCGACGGACTGATCGTCACCAATCGCCACGTGGTTGCCGACACGGCGGCCACCTATACCGTCGTTCTTTCCGACGGCAGCAAGCATGACGCCAAGGTGCTGGCGCGCGACACGGCCATCGACCTGGCGCTCATCAAGATCGACGGCAAGAATTTGCCGACGCTGTCTTTTGGCGACTCCGACAACTTGCAGCTGGGCCAGACGGTGGTCGCGATCGGCAACGCCTTGGGTGAATTCTCAAACTCGGTGACGCGCGGGA
>JAHFIF010000064.1 GCA_023246535.1 bacterium | reverse complement strand
CAGCAACATGCGCTGCCGGCCGGGATTGCGCCGGCCGAGCGCGTCAACGGGCGAAGCGGCGGCGCCGATCATTCTTTTTGCCGCCTTTTTCGTCGTGGCGCTGGAACCGGTCAATTGGCTGCCGACGCCCATAATGGCGCTTTCGGCAACGCCTTTGGCGTAGAGCCGGTCGAAGTCGAGCAGATCGGCAACGAGCCGCTTCAGTTCGGCGCGCCAACGCTTGACCGCGGCCAGTTCGCCGCGCCGTTCGTCGCCGTAGGCCTCGACCGCTTGCATGAGCGCGGAGAGCGCGTCTTCGATCGTTTCATAGATCGAATACGATTTGTCGCGCAGCATCAGGACCGCGCCCTCTTCCACTAAAACACCCCCCAAGCCGGGCCAAACCCTGGATATCCAACCGCCGCGCGTCACGACCATGACGGTCGTTCCCAGGAGCGGACGGACCGCCAAGTCAACCGAACCGTATTTTGTGTTAATGAGCATGTTCTCCCCTTTCTTCCGTTGCGTCCATTACGAACGGCTTAACTTAGCACAAACCGCCAAAAATGAAAAGCCCTGCACCACGTGGGGTGCAGGGCCGGAGAAATACGGTCAGGATTTTGTCGGATGGATGCCGTTGAAGCAGGTCAGGCAATGGCGCTTGCCTTCGGGATCATTCAGCGCTTGCTGCAATTCTTCAATGGGCAGATATTCAAGCGAATCGGCGCCAACGAACAAGGCGATCTGCTCTTTGGAAAGCTTGGTCGCGATCAGCTTGTCGGCCATCGGCGTGTCGATGCCCCAATGGCAGGGGCCGATGACCGGCGGCGAGGCAATTCGCAAATGCACTTCGACCGCTCCGGCGCGGCGCAAGAGAACAATGATCTCTTTGGTCGTGGTCCCGCGGACGATCGAGTCGTCGATGACGACCACCCGCTTTCCGTTCAACACCCCGCGATCGGGATTGAGCTTGAGCCGGACGGCGGCGGCGCGTTTCTCTTCGCCGGGATCGATGAAGGTCCTGCCGACGGAATGGCTGCGGACCAGCCCGATCTTAAACGGCAGTCCGGACTCTTCCGCAAAACCCATGGCATGGCTGTTTGCCGAATCGGGAACGGCGATGACCAGATCGGCGGACGGCGCGGGAAAACGGCGCGCCAAACGGCGGCCGAGATCCTCGCGGACGGCACTCACGCTTCGCCCGCCGAAAAACGTATCCGGCCGGGCGAAATAGATCCATTCGAACGAGCAGAAGCGCGTGAACGCCGCCGGCGCGAAACGGATTATTCGCGGGTCGATCTGTCCGGGCGAGAATTCAAGCAGCGTGCCCGGCTCGACTTCGACGACCGTTTTCGGATCGATTCGCAGCAAGTCGAACGCGCAGCCTTCGGAGGCGACCACGGCGCCGCCTTGATACGGCGCCCAACAGAGCGGCCGGAACCCGTGCGGATCGCGGGCCGCGAAAAGACGGTCCGGCGTCAGCACCAAGAGCGAATAGGCGCCGTCGATCTGCGCGAACGCTTCCAAGAGGCGGTCGCTGAACGTTTCTTTGCCGGAGCGCTTGGTGAAATGCAGAAAAAGCTCGGTGTCGGAAAGCGACGCAAAACTCGCGCCTTCCTTTTCGAGCCGCATGCAGATTGCTTCCGCGTCGGGGATCGTCCCGTTGTGGGCGTAAGCGGACTGGTAGACGCGCGAATCGTCAATGAGCGGCTGGATGCCGCGTTTCGATCCGCGTTCGCGCCTGGCGATCCCGCCTCTTCCGGCCGTCGCATATCGCGTATGGCCGACCGCGGCGTTGCCGCGCAATTCAAGGGCGAAATCGACGCCGTTGAAGACGTTGGTGACGCTGCCGGCGCCGCGGTGGCGTGACAGATACTGCCCGTCGGCGCTGACGATGCCGGCCGCTTCTTGGCCGCGATGTTGGACGCGCTGCAGGACATGGGCAGCAACCCGCGCGGCGTCAGGTATTCCGAAGACTCCTACAATTCCGCACATGATTCATACTCCCTTCATGTTGGTGAAACGAACAAACGCTTTGCCGCATGGGCAAGACGGTTAGTCTGTTTACCACAACGCGCGGTTTGATTCAAACGGGATAAAAAAAGACGCCGAGTTCTTCGGCGTCAATGAGACGGTTGCGATGAGACCGCTTAGCGATCGACGAGCGAGGCGATGGCCTGGCGGGCGGCGGCCAGGTGCCGCTTGGCCGTTTCCAGACGCCGGCGGCTGACGGCTTTCCTGACCATGCCGATCCGCGAGCGAACGCCCTGCAGTTTCCTGGCTTCGCCTTTGTTCCAGACATGCTCCGCTTCCGCCACGGAAAGCAGGGTGTAGGAACCGAGGAACGCTTGTTCGGCGGCGATCGCCCATTCGCCGGTCTGCCGGCGGATCCGGGAGGCGGCGCGGCTCAGGCAGGCGTCGACGTCTTCGAGGCTCTGGTCGCGCAGCAATTCAACGCAGCCGCGCTCGATCGCTTCGATCATCGGCACGAAACCTTCGGCATCGCCCGTCAAACGCGTGTCGCGCGATCCGACGAGGGCGGCCAAGGCTTTGTTCGCGAAACTCGCGAACGGGGCGCAATGCAGCTTGCGGAACTCGGCCCGGCAGAGCTTGCGGAACACCGGCCACGCCACGTGCCCGCTCAACAGGCCGTTGGCGGCCCTCTTCACGAGGCGCAGCGCGGCGAGCGACGCTTCGCGCTCCAGCCACAAAGCCGATTGCCAAAGCGCGAGATTCTTCACGATCCCCGCCTGGCCTTCCAGGTGCTTCTCGCCCTTGGTTCGAACCAGTTCCAGGTCGGCGGCATCCATCCGTTCGCCGAACACCAATTCGTAGCGGCCGGGCGACGACGACAAGCGGTCGAAGTTGGCCCGCTGGCTCAGCGCGGCATTCGCGCCGCCGCGCAGGGCGTCGTTCAGGTTTTGGTAAACCATGTAGCACGGCTCGTTGCCGCCATGGCGCCAATCGGGAACCAGAACGGTTCCCGCCGGGACGACCGCTTTCCCGCCGAGCACATCCGTCTGGCAAGAAACGACGACAACCAGAATGTTCGAATTCTGAATGCGCCGCACGAGCGGACTGATCGTGCCGTAACGGGAAGTGGACAGGGTTTTCAAGAACGCTTTGCTCATCTGCTTTTCCTCCGGGTTGTTTGGTCGGGTTGTTTGGTTTTGGTTTGGATCCGCTTAAATTACACAAAAAGGCGCCGGCTGTCAACCCCGCGCCTTGGGGCGATCGTCATGGCTTTAATCAGCTTAAAAACCTACTTGCTGAGACGGTATGATACGATTTTAAAAAACCTTAATTTATCAAGTAAAAAATCGCCCCAAGGTGCGGGGTCAAGCTAGCGCCTCACCTCACCCCTACCCCTCATTGGATAAGGAGAGGGGGTATATTAGTCAGGTTCGGGAATGTCATCGAGCCAGCGCTTCAAGTGCAGCGTCGCGCGGACGTCGTCCTCGTTGTAATCAATGATGTCTTGGAGGATCTTTTTGGCTTTGGCCGCGGTTTTTTTCGCATCCTTCAGCTGCAGGTACTGCTCGTACCAAGTGATCGAATTGGCGCCGCCGGCGGCTTTGTGGCGCCACTTGAAACCGAGCTGCTTGGCAATATCCTTGAGCGAATAAAAATAAACCGGCAGCGCGACGGATTCGCAAACGGTGGTGAGCAGGTTGAACATTTGCTTTTCCAATTTTTCGATCGCTTTTTCGTCGCCTCCGTAGCGGTTCTTCATCCGATTAACGACCGTCCGTTCGTAGGTGCCGTAATGAAAAATGGGCGCGTCCGCCGGAAGTGTCCGAACAAATTCAAGAAATTCGTACCAGGCCGTTTTTTCGTCGTCGGGGGTGGGGGCCAAAAAATATTCGTATTTGCCCTTGGCCTTGCCTTTGGCAACCAGCATGCCAAAAAGATATTCAACGCCGCGGAGCGGATCGCCCTCAATGTCGAAATACAATTCCGTCTCCGCCGTCGGCAGCGGATTTTTTTGGATGACGATCAGTTTTTTCTCATGCAGCGCGCGCGCCTGGCGCTGCAGTGCTTCCAGCTTGCGGCGGCTCATGCTGTCGACGGCCTGAACCAGGTCGTCGATGTTGGCGGTCGCGAGCTCGGTAACCGTTTTAATGCCGGCGTCGTAAAGCTTGGCGTGGTCGGAGCGGCGGATCTTGTAGATCAGGCAAATGTCGTCGCAAGCCTCGGCGTCGCGCTTGCAGAGCGCGAACCACGGCGATTCTTTGCAGGCCGAGGCGAGGAACGGCGCCGGCTTGGCGCCGTCGATGATCTTTTCGATCTCGCGCAGCGTCAAATGCATGTCGTCGAGCACTTCGTTGATCCGGACGTCGACCGTGCGGAGCTCGGCGTCGATCAGGTGGCCGTATTCCGGGCGCACGCCCTGAAGCTTTTCCAAGATCAACGCGTAAAAAGCCAGCTGGAAACGATACTCGTCCTTCACGTCCTCGACGCGCTCCAAATGCGATGACTTGATGTCGTACGGTTCGTAGATGTAATCGCCGAAGATCGAGCGGCGGCCGAGCGGCAACGTCGTCCGAAAGAGCAGATCGGGAACGCCGACCCAGGAGCCGTCCATGAGGCGCCCGTGATAGATGATCCGGCTCCCCTTTTTCATGAGTTCCAAAGTCTGCTTCACCAGTTCGTCCTCGTCGCCGTATTCCGGCACCTCGTCAAAGTCGCCGTAATTTTCCACGACGTTCTTTTCATGGACAACACCGTGCTCCCAAATTTTCTGCGTCAGCTCATTGACCTCGGCCTTGTCGCTCGCGTCGCCGTGAATATCCCAATAGACCCAGTGCGGACAGCGCAGGTGCTTGTAAAACATGGTCGCCGTAATGCGGGGCGGACCCTTGGGGCGGGAAATTTTCTTTTTGGGGCGCGTGGTTGGCATTAAATAAGCGGATGAAGCACGGTATAAACGGAAGCCAGGGCGTTAATAACGACCAAAACAGTGAATGAGAACGGACGGACAATGGCGGGCGGCAGCTTATCCGGGTCAAAATCCGGGAATTTGCCTTTGGGGTCGTGAACCATCATCGTGCCGGAAACCACATCTTCAAGGGTTCGGCGGTGCGTGTCAAGCAGCAGCCACAAAATCGTGGCTCCGGCGGCGGCGTCGACCAGGATGCCGATGACGGCCGGCACCGAAGGAAAAGCGGCGACGCGGACAAAACCGCCGGCAATGACGAACAGGAAAAAACGCGCGGCGGCGCGGCGATAACCGATGCCGTCGCCGTTCGGCTGGTCCAGGCGGACGAGCTTCATGTTCAAGACGCGGCGGCCCAAGGTCACGCCGTAGCGGCCGTTCAAAATTACGTAGTAGGCCAAAGCAAAGATGACGGCAAAGCCGGCGACCATGCTGGCGGAATACGACTGCGCGAGCGCCGGATCGACGCCGCGCGCCACGGCGACATAGTAGTAGATCTCGGGAATGACCGTGCTCGGCAGGAAGACGGCCAATTCGTCGATCACGACGGCCAAGATCTGCCGCCAAAAGCTTGCGTGTTTCATAATTTTTCCAACGATTAACTTTTAGCTTTTAACTTTTAGGCCGTTCCTAACAGTTAAAAGTTAACAGTTAACAGTTCACTTTGTCAGATCCGGCAACTCCGAATATTTATTGGCGGCGTTCCAGAGCAAAAAACCGCTGCTCCCGGCCTCGCGCGCCGCTTTTATTTGCGCCGTGATCATGTCCGGCGTATAGACCGCGCCCAAGTTAAACGCCTGAAGCCACGGCCGCTGCGTTCCGATCTTCGTTTTGGCGGCGGCGAGCTCGGTCACGACCTCATTCCCCTTTTTAAGCGAATCAATGACGATCGCGTAGGGATGTTCGGCCGGCTTCTTAAAACCCAGCGTGCCGGCCGGGTAGTGCGACGGATAGACCATCGCCGAAACAAAATCAAAATGCGACAGCGCGTCGGCATACCACTGTCCGATGCCAAGATCGGTCTGGTGCCAAGTCGTAAACCCGAAAACGTCGACCGAAATGGGAATGCCGGCGCCGCGCAGCTCCTTGTCCATGTAAGCGAAGAAACGTCCGATCGTGCCGCGCAAATTTTCGCGCTTCGCGTCGTAGGCCGCGTAAACGATCTTCGAGGTGCTGCCGTCGGTGGCAAAACGGACATAGTCGAGCTGGACCTCGTCAAAACCGCGCGCATAAAGCTCGCGCGCGATATCGGCATTGTATTTCCACGCCGCTTCCGCCGCCGGATCAAGCCAAGCCAAACCCTTGGCATCATGCCACAGCCCGCCGCTCCCGACATGCAAAGCGAGCGACGGATTTTTGTTGGCAAAAGCCGGATCCTCAAAAACCGGGTAGCGGGCGATAAGATACAGCCCCGCGCCGTGCACCGCGGCAACGACGCGATCAAGGTCGGCGATGACCTTTTTGACCGGCGCTTCCGCCTTGAGCGCGGACGAGGTCGGTTCAAACGCCAGGGCGCCGCCGTCGGCTTTAACGTCCAACACGATCGCGTTCGCGCCTTTGGCCTTGACGGCATCGATGATCGCCAGGAAATTTTTAAAGGTCGACGCCGTTGAGGCGGTGAGATAAATTCCCCTAACTTCGGCCGGGAGCGGCACATGTGCCGCCGTCGGCGCGGCGGGCGCGGGCCGGTTGACCGCCGGCACCGTTGCTATCTTGATCGGCCGACGCGCCGTGCCGACCATCACGAAGACGACCGCCGTCAAGCCGCAAACTAAAACCAGGCCGATCAAAAGCGGAACGCGCCGGGCCGGAGTTTTTTTGGTCTCCGTTGTTTCCACATTTTTAGAACGCTAAACGCCGAAGGCCGGCGCAATGACCGAAATTGATCCGTCCTTGAGAACGCCGTCCAGGTCGCCGTTATAACCGTTGACGCCGCCGCCGGAAGACAGCGCGGCCACCGTTTGCGGCGCCACCGTGCTCACGAACTGGAG
>JAHFIF010000063.1 GCA_023246535.1 bacterium | reverse complement strand
GGGTAGCCGATGGAAACGAAGCTGAAAGGGTCGTCGGAAATGCCGACGCGTTCGGGTTCATGGTAAAGGGGACCAATCCGCATACTGACAGCTACGCGCTACTCCCGCCGGCAGTCACGGACGAGAGCAGTCGTCGGCTTGATGAGCGGCAGCTGGGATACTTGGTTCACGATCAAATCGACCCGCTCTGGCCAAACCATTGCATCATGCCGGATGCGGCGCAGTCGGCCGAAGCAGCCGCCGGCCCCGGCAAAGAAAAGAAGTAGTTCTTTCGACTAAATACTTGGTCAGCGTTGATTCGCCTCAACGCTGACCTTCCCAATAAAGTCCGGGATTGTCATCCTCGCGAACGCGGGGATCCAGAAACGGTTTCACGGACTTTTAGGGAAAGATTCCCGAAAAGGCCTTTACAAGTTCAACGTGCAAAAGGAAAGGAATTGCTCATGAGTATTTATGGATGGATCGGGTCAACGGTCATTCTCGTCATTTTGCTCTTCGGCCCGCTGCGCGCCGCCTTGATGCGGCATGCCAGGATCAAGGTTGTCGTCGAATCAAAGTATCAGCCTAAGCCGCTGATCTTCTGGGAGACCGAGGACGGTTTTCGCGCCTACATGCTCACCGAGTTCGAACGAGCCAGACGGGCGGGAAACATTCTCAAGATCTTGAGCAACGGTACGGCGCAATTCGTTCTGCAGGCGGTACCCGCGCGCGACTTGCCGGAGGTTCGCGATGTCACTTCGACCTACACGATCACCGGACAGCAGCGCCTGGTCGATGCGGCCTGGTTGACCCTCGACCAGATCTCAAGAAGAGACGGCGCTTGTTTCTTGCCGAAGTAGCAATCACAATTCACCGCCTCGAAAGGCGTCCGGTCGAAACCGCGACGCCCTTCTATCAGAGTTCAGGTTACCGAATTAACCGGGGCTCTGCGGAAGGTTCCGCCGAGTTCTTTACAACATGAAGGAGACAGAGAAGATGAAACATGTCATTGGGATTTTGTTCGTCGCGGCCCTCATCGGCTGCAATCACTCGCCGCTCAAAACTGGCGGCGCCAGGGATGCATCGATCGGTCCGGTGACGCCCGCGCCGACCGCGCCGGCAACTTCGACACAGACAGCGTCTGCGACCGCGACACAAGCGATTCCCGCAACCGCAACGCCGTCGGTTACGAACACTTCGACCGCGACCACGACGGAGCCGACCACCGTTACGACCGTTATCACTGCGACAACGACCGCGACGGCCACGGCTACGGGAACGGTTAGCGTGCCGAAAAAACTCGGCATCCGCGTCAAGCGCGCCAGTGATACGCCGGCTGCTCGAAATATAGCCGCCGGTTCGTCCGACAACGACGTGACGTATCTGGTTTTTGACGCTGATGAACCGATCAACGTTCAGCAAATCCCGTTCGTCGTCGTTGGCAACAATCATTCGGACATCATCTCGCTTCGCGTGTATGACGATTCCGGAACGCTGTTCTGTTCGGGCGCGATCGATAATAACGGCACGCTTGGTTGCCGAAACGACTTCGGTCTTTTCGTCATCAGCGGGCCGACAAAGCTAAAGCTGAAAGTCACGGTCGAACACATTGGGCAGGGGACGCCTGCGGCGAAACCGGGCGACTGGTTTTTTGCCGGCATCCATGTCGATGATGATGTTGCTTACCGCGAATTTCGCGCTTTCGGCGTGAATACGGGGACGCTCTATGGCACGGGGGATATGGCCCAGGCACTGCCTGATCCGGCCATTGTCCTGGGCGGCGAGGTCATGACCTTGCAAGGATGTTCGATCGGCATAACGGCCGATATCGGCAATGGCATCAACCCGCGCATGGCCGGGAGCGATTCCGGTTTTGGTATCGTCTGGAAGGACAACACGCACATGCCCAAGGAAATGGACAAGGTGATGTTCGCAGCCGTCGATATCGGTGGAAACAAATGGTCATCGGATCGTGACATTACCACCGCCAGCGATTTAAGCGGTTTTAACGTCGCGGTTACTTCGACGGATGGCGGGTACGTTTCCAATGTCAAAACCGGACTGTATTCCAACTTCTCCCGGTTCGATGCCGATGGCAAAATGATCGACACTTCGCTCAACCAGACCACGGTGGACATGATCGCTGGCACGAATAACGCCTATGGTTTCATGAGTGTAAATATGGCGCCAACGCTCACCAAATTCAACTTGAGCGCAAGCGGACTGGCCGTTGATACTCAGTTTCAGTGGGGTCCCAGTCAGCGTTCCGGCTTTTCGACAACGGCGGCCGTCCAGGGGAACGGAAGCTGGGCCTTCGGCATGGCGCAAGACGGCAAGGTGTCGATAAACGTCGTGAAGAACGGCGGTGTTTACCCCAATTTGGTAAATGCAAAAGGCAACATGGCCGGTCTCTCCGCCACCCTTGAAGGAATCGTCCTCGATTCAATTGCCGCGACTGATATCGGCTACGTGATGGCTTGGTGGTATGTTGCGCCCGGCCAGAACTGGATCCACTATCTCTCGTTTGTATCGTTTGACGCTTCGCCTGACGGCATCGTTAAACAAACAATCGAGGTCATGGGTTTGACGGGAACTAATTCAGGCGGCAGGCATGATCGTCTGGCTTGGAACGGAAAATACATCGGCCTACTCATTGCCAACCCGGTGGTCGGCGACACCTATCTGCTCATGTTTGGCAGTAACGGGGTGCAGGTTGGCGACGTGGTCAACATCTTTACCGACGATAGCAGTCGGAGAAAATATGATGCCGCCGATCTCGCCGCCAGCGGAAGCACTTTCGGCATCGCATCGACCTCGAGCGCCGGCGACAGAGCGCAGTTCACGCCGGTGATCTGTAACTAGCAAAAGCCATAACGGGCGAGGGGTGCTCCTAGCCTCTCGCCTTTCCAGCAAGGTCTGGTAACATTGATCAGGGCAAGGCGTAAAGTGCGCTTTGCTCTTGAAAAAGCGGCCATGTGGCCCGCAATTGTCCGGCGATACGGACATGTTATAGGAGGAACGGATGAGAAAGACCCCGAGTATAGCGATCTTGGCATTCACCATGTTTTTGGCGGGGTGCGAAACGGAAAACAGCACTCCCGCCGAGAACAGCAGCAACTTCGGAGCCGTTGCTCCGGCACCGGACGACGAAAGTTGTGCTTTGCCCACGGTCGCGCTCGATGGGGGAACGCTCGAAATACCGGACTGCGGAACAGCCTCGGACGCCGATACGTTATCGGCCGCCGACGCAACGCCGCCAGACCTGTATCTTCGTTCAACCAAGTAGTAGTTCTTTCGCAATAGCTTAAGGCGAGCGTTTGACGGATAACACCGTCCCGCTCGCCTTCCCAATAAAGTCCGCAAGTCCGTTCGCCCGGAGGGGGATGAACGCGGCTCGCGGATTCTATTGGGAAGAAATGGAAAGCATGTTGAATTTACCACGGCCAATCGGCCCGAAACCAAAGGACAAACGATGAATATTGCATTGGTTGTTATTTTGCTTGTCGCCGCGCTCGGTACCGCGATCATGCTGCGGCGGCGCAGTCGTCGCCCCGTCCGTTACACGCCCGGCCGACTCACGGTGTTTCCGAATCACGGTCTCGCGCTTGATTCAGACGCGCCTCGGACGCCGGCAATCTTCGAGCGAGAATTTTGGCTCGACGAACACGGCAACCATCCGCCGGTTTTTACGACCGTGACGCACGATGACATTGCGTCGGGACGGTTGCGTCCCGTCGATCCGGCCATGCGGACGGACTTGCTGCGTTACACGCAACGGCTTGCAGTATCCGAATTGGATGCGCTATGGCCGAGGCAAAACGATCAAAATGATTCGAAAGGAAAGGTTTGAACATGGCGGGTAATAATCGGAGGCAAATCCTTCTGTCCGTAATCGATGCGCAACACGATTTCGTGCATGAAGACGGGTCGCTGTATATCGGCAACTCGCCTGATGAGATGGCCAAGATCGCCGACGCCATCATGCGCTTGCAAGCGGATGATGCGAAACATGCGTCCGAACAAGCGCCAAAAATGGTCGTGCTCTCGTATTCTGATTCGGTGGTAACACCGCATAGCGATCGTCTGCTCCGAATGCTTCGGGAAGAACCGTCGATCATGATGGTCGGCGCCGCATCGCCGACCATTCAATCAACAATCTGCGACCTGTTGCAGCAAATTCAAGACGATCTAAACGGAAAAAACGGAGGAACCATGACGCAATTGGCCGTTAACCAAAACATCACCGGTTTCGGCCCGCGCCGCTCCTGCCCCACCGGTCTCGCGGAGCAAGCCGATATCGTGGTGAGTGTCGAGGCAATGAGTCACTGCGTGCGATCCGAACCCGCGCGCCGGCACAGGAAGATCCCGCACCCGCCGACCAAGCTGAAGGTTGGCAAACAAGGAAGGAGATAGCTCTTTCGCGAACGCGAACGGCGTTACAACCAACGGTTGTAACGCCTTCCCAATCAAGTCGGTTACCGCCGTCGCGGTAGCGGCCTTGATTGGGAAAATACGGAAAGTCCACTGAATTCAAACGATAAGGAGAAAAAATGAAAAAGGCAAAAATGCATCGATTCGCGACGGTGGTAATCGCCGCCGTTTGCGCTCTAACGGGCGGTCAACGCGCCGAAGCATCGATTCAGCAAGCTGGTCCAGTGACGGTAGTCGATGCGGGCGCCGCCGATGCGCCGCTCATCGATCCGGCGGCGGTCGCGGAAAATGGCAATAGCCAAGCCGATTCGGACAAGGCCTGGCTGGTGCTCGCCTTCATGGCAGTCGTCGCCGTATTTGCGCTCGCGTTCCTATCGGCAACCTCGGCCATAAGCAGTACGAACGCTAACACCAAAAAGTTGGTGGCGCTAGCCGAAACGAGCGTCGATCTGCAAAGGAAGATCCTCGCTCAACTGGTCGCCAACGGCCGCTCTTCGTAACGGAGGATTTGCATGCTTACTGTACTGGGTATCATTGCGATCGCGGCCGCGGCGTTATACGGGGTGACAGTTTGGCGGCACGCAAACTACACCAAGAAATGGATCAGGGTCGAGCGCACGCGAGGCAATATCATCGTGCGTATCGACAGCGTTGAGCCGGAACGCTTTTCCGACTGGTTCGTCGGGAACGTCATCACGCACGCGGTTACTTTTTCCAAAGACTATCAGCTGAAGCTGGTCGGACGGACAAAGAGGGGTCTGCTCCTCAACCGGATCCATGTTTCAAGAGGTTTGGACGTTCCGAACCGCACGGTTGAGGCGGTCGCCATCACAACGCACCCCATGAACATGAAATTGGTCATGGGCGCGCTCGAAGGCTTTCGGACGAGCGGCAAATATCCCGGCATCTTTGCCGGGTTCGACGAGTAGCGCATCGCGCGCATTCGCGCGGGAGGCACCTGGTGTCTCCCGTTTTTTTATCCAAAAATTCGCGATCGCGAATTTTTTGATGCGCATCGACTTGCTAAGTAAGCGAAAAAATGCTATACTATAGAAAAGTCAAAATAAAAATAAAAATTAACAATATGCTAAAGAAGCTTGAAGCGCGGCCATTGCTCGTATTTGTCGGAGCATTTATGACCGTGCTGTTTTTTATTTCGGGCCAAGCTTTGACGGCCAAAGCGGTGACGGTTACCACCGACCTGGCCGGGCAACTGCTCAAAGGAACAACTCCGACGGTATATTTCGTCGGCTCAGACAATAAAAAGTATATTTTCCCCAATGAAACGGTTTTTTACAGCTGGTATAAAGATTTCTCGAGCGTCAAAACCGTGACCGATACCGAACTGGCGGCGCTGCCGGTTGGCGGCGATGTCGTTGCCAAAGCCGGCGCGCGCTTGGTAAAAACCCCAAGCGACACCAAGGTTTATGTCATCGCGGCCGACGGCACGCTGCAATGGGTTTCCACCGAAGCTGTAGCGAAACAGCTGTTTGGCGACAATTGGTTCCAAAAGATCCAAAACTTGGCCGATAGCGACCTGACCGCCTATAAGATAGGGGATCCAATCAACAGCGCCGGCGACTATAAAGCGACCAGCGAACAGCCGGTTGCCGACGTTAACAACCCGGTTACCCCGGTCGAAAATACCAATAATAACACGAATACGGCGCCGGTGCCGGAAACAAGCTCGGTTTTTAAGATATCATCGGTCGCCACCAATCTGGTAAGCATTGATGCGACCGCAACGCCCGCCACGCAAATTTGGAGTTTTGACATCGCCTTTAGCGCCGCGCCGGCCGGCGCCCGCTTAACGGTCACGGAAAAATCATCCGGCGCAATTTTTTACAACGAACCGATCATCCGGGAAAAAACCACGGCCTTGTCGCAGCACGTAGTTATCGGCAACGGGACGGCAAAGTTAAAAATGAATACGGCATACTCCTGGAAGGTGACCGCCTACGCGGCGCCTAACGCCACGGCCGCGCAAATTGCCACGTCAACCGGCGAATTCACCACCGTGAGCGCCGTCCCGGTTGAATCGACAACCAATACGAATACCCCGGCCGCGACAACCAATCCCAATACGTCGACGGCCGTTCCCGGCGCCAATATCATCGGCGTCTTCAAGATCTCCTCCGTCGAGGTGCAAAAAGTTGATGCTCAGGGGAAGGCGGCCGAAGACGTACGCACATTCAAGGTTATATTCAGCAAGCCGCCGATCGGCGCCAGGCTGACGATCACCGATAAGGTCGCCGGAACGATCTTCTACTCCGATTCGATCCCGCTCGGGTTGGCTCCGGTCACGACCGTTTATGCCACGCCGGATAAATGGACCGCCAAACTCAAGCCCAGCACGGTTTATTCATGGAAGGTTACGGCCAACGGCATGACCACGTCGACAGCCGGATCGCAGTTGGCGACTGACAATTCCTCCGGCGACTTTACAACGACCGACTTTGTTCCGGCCGTGACCGTGCCGTCCAGCACGCCGACAGCTTCGACCACGAC
>JAHFIF010000062.1 GCA_023246535.1 bacterium | reverse complement strand
ACCGGTTATGTATTTTATATTAGTAACCAGGGGGATGGTTCCGGCGCGCTCCGAATGATAAACGGTTCGTGGACATATGTGGGGAATGGTAATCCGACGCTTGTCAACAATCATAACTATCGTCTGATCGCGGACGTAAAAACGAACGGATCTCAAGTTGATTTAACGTCGCGTATTTTGGATTTGGACAACGGCAACAACGAAATATTCAACCAAACATGGCACGATACCGACGTGAACAGGATTACCGGGTCAGGACGCCAAGGATTGAGCGGATACGGAAGCGGAACGATTAGTTTTGATAATTTTAGCGTTACGGATATTGGCTCCCATACCGTTACGTATACAGCCGGCGCCAACGGTTCAATCTCCGGAATTTCTCCGCAGGTCGTGAATTACGGTTCTTCCGGTTCGGCTGTTTCCGCCGTTCCTGCCGCCAATTATCACTTCGTGGGTTGGTCAGACTCCTCTGTGCAGAACCCGCGCACCGACACAAATGTCACGGGAAACATCGCTGTGACCGCCAATTTTGCCATTGATACTCATGCTGTCGCGTATGCGGCGGGAGCGGGGGGTACAGTCTCCGGATCTTTGTCGCAGACCGTGAACCACGGCGCCGATGGCACCGCCGTCACCGCCGTGCCCAACGCCGGCTACCGTTTCGTGAATTGGTCCGATTCTTCGACCGCCAATCCGCGCACCGACACCAACGTGACCAACGACCTGTCGGTGACAGCCAACTTTCAACGCATAATCGGCAGTCATGCGAGTCCGCCGATCTTGCCGACCCCGGCGATCGTTGTTCGCTCGTTTTCGGGCGTCGGCTATCAAGCTGACGCGACGCTCGGCATTGACTGGGTCTCATCGGGCGGCGCGTTTACTAAATTCAGAGTTTCTTACTCCTCGAATAACGGAACGACATGGACGGCCATTGCCGACGTCATAACGTCAAACTCATACAGCTGGACGGTTCCCGACGCCTCAACGACAAGCGGAAAGATCAAGGTCGAAGGCTTTGATCCAGCTGGCACGCTGCTGGCGACCGGCTTGTCGAACGGTTTTACCGTTATCGGCGAAACCGATGAAACCGATGTCAATGAGAATCCACAAACATCGCCGCCTACCGTCGATCTGTCAATTGACGGCGCGTATGTCCCGTCCGAAGCCTTAGAAAACACTCCCGATATTAATACCGACAAGGGGCTTGCAGTCGCAACGGGCGTTGCCGCCAATTGCAGCGCCGGCTCGCTCATTAAAGGCGCTCTTCCGGCCGTCTATTACTGCGGCGCCGATGGAAAACGCTATGTCTTTACGAGCGATAAATCTTTTTTAACTTGGTACAAAGATTTTGCGTCAGTTCAAACGATTTCCGACAGTCAAATGGCCTCTATTCCCTTGGGCGGCAATATCACGTACCGCCCAGGCATGCGCATGTTAAAAATCCAAAGCGACCCCAAGGTATACGTCGTCGCCCGCGGTGGAATTTTGCGATGGGTCTCGACCGAGACGAAAGCCAAGGAGTTATTCGGACCGGATTGGCGTAAGGCGGTTGATGATATTCCGGACTCCTTTTTTGCCGCCTATAAGGTGGGGGCGCAAATTTGATCCAATCTTGCCAAAAAATGCGGTTCATGGTAAAAGTAGTAAATCGCTCGAAAGCGCGATTTTTTGATCACATTTATTAATCATACAGGCGCTACACACGGCCTTGTCTTAATTGGCTGTAGCGACCGAAGTAAAAAGGCCGGGAAAAACTATGTCACAACCTAAATCCAACTTACCGTCGCTCGTCGAGATGTTGCAGGCGGGCATGCACTTTGGCCACCAAAAGGCGCGCCGCCACCCGAAGATGCAGCCGTACATCCACTCGGAGCGCAACGGGGTCAACATCATCGACCTGGAGAAGACGACCGTCTTGCTCGAAAAAGCGCTGAATTTTATCCGCGACACCGTGGCCGCGGGCGGCGTCATTTTGATCGTCGGCACCAAGGAACAAGCCAAATCGACGATCGAACGCGTTGGCAAGGAAACCGGCATGCCGTACATCCACCGCCGCTGGCTCGGGGGCACGCTCACCAACTTCCGCATGATCAAGGAAAACCTCCTTTCGCCGTATCTCGACCTCAAGGGCAAGATCGAACGCTCCGAGCTCGGCAAGTACACCAAGAAGGAGCAGTTGGAATTCGTGAAAAAGACCGAGGACTTGGACATCAAGGTTGGCGGTTTCGCCGGCCTGACCAAGCTGCCGGAAGCCGTTTTCCTCCTGGACCTCAAGACCGAAGCGACGGCGCTGGCCGAAGCGGTCGACACCAAAGTGCCGATCATCGCCGTCTGCGACACCAACGTCAATCCGCAGGATGTCGTCTATCCGATCCCGGCCAACGACGACGCGGTCAAATCGATCGAGATCGTCATGAATTTGGTCGCCGAGGCGGTCAAGGAAGGCAAGAAGCTCTACGCCGAACGCCCGATCGTTTCCGCCGGCGCGAAGAACTAAAATCTAAGAAATAAATTCCAAAAATATGGGAATTGATCTTTCAACCATCAGCAAAATCAGAGAAATGACCGGCGCCGGGATCGTCGACGTCAAGAAAGCGCTGGAAGAAGCCGGCGGCGACGTTGAAAAGACGATCGAGGCTCTGAAGAAGAAGGGCGCGATCAAGGCCGCCAAGAAAGCGAACGAGCGCACGGCGAGCGAAGGCATTGTTGAATGCTACTCGCACGCCGGCGGCAAGGTCGGCGTCATCGTCGAATTGCTCTGCGAGACCGATTTTGTGGCGCGCAACGACGAGTTCAAGCAGTTGGCCCATGATCTGGCGCTGCACATTGCCGCGACCGATCCGCTCTACGTTTCGCCGGAAGCCGTTCCGCCGGAAGTCGTGGAAAAGGAAAAGTCTTTGGCCACCGACGAATTCGCCGCTTCGGGCAAGCCGGCCAGCGTGATCGAAAAGATCGTCGAAGGCAAGATCGGCAAATGGTATTCCGACACTTGTTTGACCGCCCAGGCCTTTGTGAAGGACGAGGACGTGACGATCAAGGACCTGATCAATAACGTCTCCGCCAAGGTGGGGGAGAAGATCGAGGTCAAGCGCTTCTGCCGCTTTGCGATCGGCGCTTAAAAAATATCAACAAGGACAAAAACGGCCAACCGGCCGTTTTTGTGTTATAATATCCGCCAATCGTTAATCCATAATTAAAACGATTATGCCAGTACGCGTCGCCATCAACGGTTTCGGCCGCATCGGTCGGAACGCTTTTAAAACCGCTTGGGAAAAGGCGGGCCTTGAGGTTGTTGCCATCAACGATCTGACCGATCCCTCGATCCTGGCGCATTTGCTTAAGCATGATTCCGTTTTTCGCGGCTGGAACCACGAGGTTAAAGCCGACAAGACGAATTTGATCGTCGACGGGAAAAAGATCCCGGTCTCGGCCGAGAAAGAGCCGGCCAAGTTGCCGTGGGGCCAGTACAAGGTTGACGTGGTCATTGAATCGACCGGCCGTTTCACAAAAATGGAAGCGGCGCAGGAGCATTTGAAAGCCGGCGCCAAGAAGGTCGTCATTTCCGCCCCGGCCAAAGGCGTGCCGACGTATTTGATCGGCGTGAACGCGGGCGACATGAAGTCGTCCGACACAATCGTCAACAACGCTTCGTGCACGACCAATTGCATTGCGCCGCCGGCCTATGTCATTGAAAAGGTCTTTGGCATCAAGAAGGCGATGATGACGACCGTGCATTCGGTCACCGCCGAGCAGAATTTGGTCGACGGCCTGCCGCCGTCCGGCCACCCCGACCTGCGCCGTGCCCGCTCCGGTCTCGTCAACATGATCCCGACGACCACCGGCGCGGCCATTGCCGTGGCCGAGGTCATTCCGACGCTCAAGGATCATTTTGACGGCATGGCCATTCGCGTTCCGTCCCTGGACGTTTCGCTTTCCGATTTCACCTTCCTCTTGAAGCGCAAGACGACCGTCGAAGAGGTCAATGCCGCCTTCCGCGCGGCGGCGAAAAGCAAAGAAATGAAAGGCGTGCTCGGCGTCACCGACGAGCCGCTGGTTTCTTCCGATTTTGTCGGCAACACCAATTCGTGCGTCGTCGATCTGCCGATGACCAAGATCGTCGACGGCGATCTGCTTAAAGTTCTTGCCTGGTACGATAACGAGTGGGGATATTCCTGCCGCCTCATCGAGATGGTCGAGAAGATCGGAAAGATGAAATAACTTCGGCAAAATAAAAAAACGGCGGTCCATGGCGGGCCGCCGTTTGTCGTTGGCGAAAGAGCGAGTTGATCGGTTTTTTTCCGGCTTATCCGGTTCTTCTGCGCCAGATGATCTTGCCGGGTTTGGTTTCGCGATCGTCCAGGCCGTGGAGCGCGGCCAGAATGCCGGCGATCGCTTCGAGGTTGCCGGTTGGCGCGTGGCTGACTTTTGTTTTCAGGTCTTTTTTGGGCAGGCGGACGGTGAGATGTCCGGTCGCCTGGTTGAAGATAAAAGCCGTCGGCGCAACGTAGCCGGCGTGCTTTTTGCGGTAGGCGAAGGCCAGTCTTTCATGCTTGGCGTCGATCGGTTCCATCGACAGATCAAAGGTCAGGCCGATCATCGTGGCCACGTAGCAGCAGCCGAGCACCGACATGGCTTCGCGAAAGAGCAGGCGCCCGTCATGGTTCGTCAGCGCGGTCGCGAATTCCAGCCGGTGTCCGTGGTGGTTGATGAATCGGACCGTCGTCGTCATGCCGTCGGCAAACGGGCCAAAAATGACGCGGCTGCCCGGTTTAAGGATTGGTTTTTGTTTTTCAACGTGCTCGAGCAAGTGATTCTCCTTGTTGGTTCGTCGAATTGTAACTTGTTTAATATCACGAATGCGCCAAGCGGTCAATAATAACCGGCTCCGCCCAGATTAGGCGGAGCCGGTTATTGGTTGATTGCGGTTAAATTCGATTGGTCTCGGTCAGCGTGACCACGGCCGGCGCGGTGGCCAGATAAACATCCTTGGTTTCAGCCGCGATCTTGTCCCAGGCGTAGGCGTCCATGACGCGCGCGTTGGTGACCTTGGCGCGTTCCTTGGCGCCGTCCAAGTCGCCGAGCACCTCCTGTAAGGAAGCAGCCAGCTCGAGGATGTTCTTCGATTCAAAATAGGTTCCTTCGCCGTTCAAAATTTCTTTGTGGGCGGCGATGTCGGAGGCGATGATCGGCACGTTCTCGCCGGCGGCTTCGAGCACGACGATCGGCATTGATTCGCATTCCGAAGGCTGGACGAAAAGCGCCGCGCCGCGGTAAAGGGCGGCCAGCTTGGCGCCGGTCTGGTTGCCGACGAATTTGACGTTGGCGCCGCGCGCGAGCGCCGTCAGTTCGCGGACGTATTTTTGGTCGCAGGCTTCGCCAGCGATGATGAGCGGATAGCGCCCGCGAATTTCGGCCGGCAGCTGGTGATAAGCGGAGATCAGCGTGTGCACGCCCTTTAACCGGATGAGGCGGCCGACGAACAAGATGAAGCGGCCGGGCGCGAGGTTCCATTCGGTGAGCAATCCCGGGTTGGAGTCGGGGAAAGTGGTGACGCCGTTGGGCAGGTACGAAGTGTCAGTGTTATAGACGTCGCGGCAATAATTTTCCAGCGAGCGCGAGACGGCAATGGTCCGGTCGCCAAAATGGCAAGCCGACCATTCGCCAAGGCGGAGCATGAAGCGGGCAAAACTGCCCCACTTGTCATGCGTGCGGTCGATCGAGTGGAAAGTGATGACCACGCGGATGCGCGGACTGATCAGGCGGGGGATCCAGGCGCAAAGCGACGGACCGACGCCGTGATAATGGATGATGTCCGGTTTTTCCACGAAGATGGCGTGCAGAGTCGAAAAGAGAGTGTGCGAAATGGCGTCCAGATGCTTGGTGTGCACCGACGGCATGAAAATTTTGCGCACCTTGGGCGCCGCCTCGCGCTCGCCGCAATACCAGCGGCGGCAGTAAACCGACACGTCCGTGCCGGTACGCGAAAGCTCCGAGGCGAGTTCCTCGACATGGCGTTCGATCCCGCCGAAGATGGCGGGAATTCCCTTTTGTCCGATCATGACGACTTTCATAGCGAATTCGAAACATTAGCAAAAAACACCCATTTTGTCAATGGTCGATTCGGGATAGGTTTTAAGCCATTTTTTGGCTATAAAAAGGCGATATTTAGACCTTGAAAAATAAAAAGGCCTCGCGAGCGAGGCCTTGGACGGTCGAAACGGTCGCGATCCTAGAGTAAATCGCGGGCAAAAGCGGCGGCGCCCAAGAAGCCGTCGTAATCCTTGATCCCCCGCGGGTCCGGGGGGACGGCGAGGAACTCGGCGTCCGCCCAGCTCTTGACGGGCAAGAAGCGGCGCATGGCGTTGCGGATCTTTTCTTCCATGCCGTTCAACGACAGGGCCTTGATGATGGTCGTGCCGCGGAAGACGATGGCCGGGAATTTGCCGCCCAGCTGCATGCCGCTGAGCTTGAAGCCCAAGGCGAAAGCAAACTGGTCGTAAATTCGCACCGCCCAATCGGCCCCGGCCCGGTACTCTTGGTCGAGGAAGGCGCAGGCGTGCAGGTTTTCTGGTTTGTTCAAGCGGAGCGCGTCGATCGTCAGATTGACGCGGCGCTCCAGGCTGCGTCCGCCGAGGATCGATTCGGCGCAGCCGTAGAGGCCGCAAGCGCACGGCAGGGCGAGGGGGGAGATGTCGACGGGCATGTGGCCGCGTTCGTCGATCGGCTTGATGCGCCCTTGGTCGAATTCGTTCTGTCCGTCGCCGTCGCCGAGATTTTCGACGAGGAAGCGCGGCAGCAGCGGGAAGATGACGCTGATGCCCCGGGTTGCCGCCACCAGATCGTTCACGACCTTGGTCGGCAAACCGGTCTTGGCCGCGGTCAAGGCGGCGAGCCGGTAGTTGTCGGGCAGGCCGATGTTGGTCGAATGTTCGAT
>JAHFIF010000061.1 GCA_023246535.1 bacterium | reverse complement strand
TTTCTTTAATTGTTTCCATGGTATCCTCCCGGTCAAAGAACAAGCGTTATGACCAGCCGTAATTTAGCCGATTGCCGCCTTTTTGTCAAAATAAAAACGCCTTATCCGCGGTGGCGAATAAGGCGTCAAGATTCGATCGCGAAAAAGGGCGGGGCTTGAATGATATCGACGCTTTGCTTTTTGGTGTCGATGATGAGGCCCTGGTAGCGGGCGATTGAGCCGTTTCGGCGGTCGGCGTATGGTCCGTTTTGGCGGATCAATTCGTCAACGATGGCGTTGATCGTTGGCTCGTGGGAAACGGCGATGATCGGCCGGTCGGCGGCAAGGCAGGCGGCGACAAATTCACGAAGTTCGTCCGGGTCGATCGTTTCCCCAAGCGCGGCGCGGATCGCCCAAACGACGTGGAACATGCCGGCGATGAGCGCCGCCGTGACGGTCGCTTCTTTTTCTTTTGCGCTCAGGATGTCGGGCCGCGGCAAGCGCAGCCGTTCGGGGATGGCGCCCAGTGCGGCTTCGCCCATCCTGATTATTTCAATGCAGCTCCCGGGGGACAGGTGTCCGGCCGGCGAACCGTCGGGGTAAAGCTGTATTTCCCCGTGTTTTAAAAGAACCAGATGTGCCATGGCTCCCTCCTTTCGCTCAAAGACTAGCATAACCGCCGAAAAATGACAGCCCCGCACCCCCATGTCCGTAAAAAATAAAAGCGCCTTGAGAGGTTCAAGGCGCGGAAGGTTATTTGATCGAAACGACGTCAACCGTGAGGTGCTCCGGGTCGATGAGCAGCGCTTGGTTTCCGAAGAACGGCCGGTGCCCGACAATCTTGAGCGGCCGGTGTTCTTTGGCGGCGCGGACGGCTTTCAGGATCGCCTTCAGCCGGCGGCGGTGCGTAATGACGATGGCCGGGTCGCGGGCGGCAAGGAGTTTGCCGATGAGCGGACCGAGCGGCGGAATGTCGCCTTCGTCGGAAAGCGAAGCGTCAATCTGAACCGAGGCTTTCAGGTCTTTAGCGATGGCGTTGGCTGTTGCTTTCGCTTCCGCTTCGGGCGCCGTATAAACGGTCAACCCGGCGGTTTCATCGTCAATCATCTTTGGAATGAGCTTTTTGGTCAGCGTCACCTTGGCGGCGTACTGATACAGCAGATTCTTGCCCAGGCGGAGAAACCACCCGTGAGGAAGAACGGCGAACTTTGACATGATCTCTCCTTTCGGAGAAGACCTTAGCACAAGGCGGCAAAAATGTCACGTCCCGCACCATGTGAGGTGCAGGACTTGCCCCGCACCTCACATGGTGCGTGGGGGCTTGCGTTTCCAAAGCGTTTGCCGCATGATGTTTCTTAATAGTTCATTTTCCAGAAATAAAAAGGAGGCAAAAAATGCAGACGGTTGAAGCCATTGAACGCGAGATCGCTAAAGGACTCAGGACGCAAGGACTCGGCGGCTTCCACGCCACCTCGGTCGAGATCGCCAAACGCATGATCGCCAACAAGCAGTCCCTGGGCGTTTCTTGCGCCAAGTGCGGGTCAAAGGAAGTGTATTGTTGCGCCACCACGCATGAAGCGGCCAGAAACGAGGTGGCCTGCATCTGCGTGCACATTTGCTTCGGCTGCTTGGAGAATATTCCCGCCGCCGATCTGGTGTGGCGGCCCTCGCCCGACGAGCTGGTCCGCTGTTTCCATTGTTCGCGCCCGGTTCCGCTATATAAGTCGAGCCGTTAAACGCGCACATCGTTTCCCTCGCCGGACGCGGCGGGGGAATTTATTTTTTTTAAAAAAGAGGACCGGGTGGTCCTCGTGCGTTGGTCGCGCTCACGCGTTGTTTGCGCTAAGTTCGCGCCTCGATCGTTTGCCGTTGGCCTGATGCCAGCGGCGAAACCGCCACGACCATTTTGTTGAGCAGGTCTTGGGGGTCGGCGCAGGCGCAAGGAACGGAAAGAATGTTTCTCAGGTACGCGATGTTTCGTCGGTCGAAAAAGAACACGTCCGAGGCGTCAGCGTAGCGCAGCACCTGTCCGACCACAAAGGTCTGGAGGTGCTCGTGAACCGCCTGTCTTTTGAACGGCCGGTGGCCTGGGTAGGTGCGGCGCAGTCTTTCCACTTGGTCGATGAGTTCGCTCTCGCGGAATCTCTCTCGTTCCGAACAGAGCAGAATAGCCGCCAACAGTTCACGGGTGGTGAGCGGCAACAGTGGTTTCGGTTCCGGATCGCCGGTTTGCATCGGTTCCTCCAAAAATGGCGCAAAATTGCACCTCCGGCATGGTACACCCGACCCCAATCCTTGGCAATGGTCCTTGGTTGGATAACAAAAACACCCTGTTTTTAGCAGGGTGTTTTTGGTGGGCGCGGATGGAGTCGAACCATCGACCTTTACATTATCAGTGTAACGCTCTAACCAACTGAGCTACGCGCCCGAAGTGAGGATGGAAAGCGCGAAAGGTTCGCGCAATCAAATCGCCGGAGCGATTTGCCTTTTGTCGACGGCGGTCGACTGCTGAACCGCAGTTCAAGCAGACGACCGACGGAGACAAAGGAAATTGTGAAACAATTTGGATCGCGTGGGCCTTTCGCGCTTTCTCCGAACGAGTGCGCGTATCGAGGCTCAGAAGCCGAAGATACGCGCCCGAAGTGAGGATGGAAAGCGTGGCAGGCGTGCGTCTATCAGAAGCCGAAGATACGCGCCAGACGAACGCTCGAAACCAAGGATACAAACAAGGGACTTCAGTCCCTTCAATAGGATTTATACCAAAAAGCCGAATATTTATCAAGTCCCAAGTATTCATTAATTTTTAGGGCAATTTGTCGTCCAATTATTGACAATTTGGCTAAAAAGTGATAAGGTTTTCGGTAAAATCGTTCATTTTAAACGCTGGAATAGGGGCTAATCGTGCCCTCCCAAGCAAACAAAACAATCCGCGAGGTGACCAATGTACGGCGATTACTACAAAGAAAGCACTTACGATTTTGTCGTCAGAGAGGCGGGCAAGATGTTCACGGACTGGCCGTTCGGCACGATCCTCGGTGTCGTTATGGCCTTAGCCATCATACTGGTTCTGGCGCTGTTGATCATGCTCCTTTTCCATTTGGTCGACGTTGCCTGGATACCGTTGCGACGCACGCATGGCACGATCGGATCAAAGAAGTCAGGCTACGTTTCGCCAACGTACTTTACGGACAGCAACGGCATCATGAACTCGGTCGGCGGCGGCATGGAATACAACTTGCTGGTCAGGGTCGATGATGAAAGCGCTTGGACCGAGGTAAACCGAAAGTTTTTCAACCTGGTCGTTGAGGGGGAGCGAGTCGTTGTTCACGTCGGTCGAGGACGGCTTACCGGCAAGCTGCATATCGGCGAAGTCTGCAAGTAGAATGCCGGCAGGCAAAAAACAAACGAGCAAAGGCGGCGCCAAGCGTCGCCTTTTTTAATATCAGACGCCCTTGAAAAGATTGCGATTTAGCGCTAATCTCCTGCGCAGGAGGTCCGGTCATGAATAACAGACAGAAACTCGCACGAATCGCTTACGCGCTCATGGGCGCTTTGCTCATGGCGACGCTCATCGTCGGGGGCGGCGCGCTTTTGGCCTGCGGGAACTCTTCAACCGGTTCCGAAGCCGTCTCGTCCGACCCGGCGGTTAAAACCATCGTTTCGCCGGTGGAGGATTACGGCCAGGGGATCCTTAAGTTCAACGGCTATCCAATGGACAAGGGAATGAAAGATCTGGCGCGTTATTTTGCCGAACATCGGGAGCTCGAGCTTGTTTCGTTCTCAAGCGAAACCCAGTTTGGCGTGATCTACGCCTTGGCGAAGAAAAGATGCGAAGGCGATTGCCCGGGGAGTCGGCCATGAGCGAACCGGTCACCTATCGGTTCTTGGAAGTTGCCGATGCGCACAACAGCAACGTGCGCGCCGATATCGATCTTTTGCTCAAACGCCTCGTCGGACCGTCGGCAAACCTTTTGCTCGATGATTTCGGCGTCGTCGCCCATAAAAGCGTTTGGCGCGTCGCCTCCGAAGAATCGAGCGGCGCGATCGTCGGCATGGTCGCCATGTCGTTCAATCATTTTCCCAGCGGTTCCTTCGGCCAGGTTTCGGACCTCGTCGTTCGGCCCGATCATCTTGGCGAGGGAATCGAGCGCAAACTGCTCGAAGATCTCATCGCCTCGGCCAGGTGCGCAAGGAAAATACGCGCGCTCACGGCCGTGCTCAAGCTTGCACATTACGCCGTTCCCGTCTTCAAGAGTCTCGGCTTTGTCCGCGACGAGACGGGCATTCTCCGCCTCGTCCTGTCGCCATGAGCCGCCTTCGTTTTCGCCCGCCGCTTCGCAAGAAGCGGCATTTTTTTTATTTGTTCGCGACAAGACCGGAGCAGGTAAAAAATTACTTGATGCTCAAAAGCAATTCGGTGGCGGCGGCAATGTCTTTGGCCGGAAGGTTTTCGAAGATTTCCTCGGCACGTTCTTCCAGGGTGGCGGTCGCGTCTTTTAACAGGGCTTTGCCGGCTTTGGTCAGCGCGGAAAAACGGGCGCGGGCGTCGGAGTCGTCATCCAGTCGTTCAATGATGCCGATCTTTTCCAGCGGCAAAATCAGTCGCGTAATTCCGGAAGCGGTCAGGCCCATTTTTTCCGCCAAGTCGACGCGCCGGAGTTTCTGGTCCGGGGAGGAATCCAAATGCTGCATGATCATAAAGTCGGCAAACGACAGTCCGTGCGCGCTAAAACGGCGGGAGACGACGGCGCCGGCCTTGGTGACGGCGAATAAGAGGGAAGTGTGTTTGTTCATATGCCGCCATGGTACATGATATATACATGACATGTCAAGCTTCGGCGTTGTTGCGGCTCGACAACGGCGAAGCGGGGAGGAGGGCTGCTTGTTGGCCGCGATCGATCGGCGGGTTGACAATTGGCGTTTATGGGGGTACGGTGGCGTGTCCACCGCGGTGGAATGAAACTTGAAAATTCGCATTAACCACGAAAAAAAGGATATCGATAATGGCAACTCGCTATAAACCGAACCGCGGCCATGCCGCACTTGAGCGACGAGTTGAGCGCGTCTTTAAGGCTTTGCGGACAACCGGCCGCGACCGTCAAGCGATCAAAGCTTTTCTTGCGCCACTGCGAACCAAAGACGCCGTGACGCACCAACACTACTTGCACAGTTTGCGCGTCGGTCTCACGGCCGAACGGATCGGCCGGTTCATGCACCTCGACAGCAAGGCGCTCTTTTACGCCGGTCTGCTGCATGACATTGGGAAATGCCAAACGCCGCTCGCGGTGCTCGGCAAAAAGGGGGAATGGACCCGGGCCGACGCCGAAGCGATCAAGGCGCATGTCATGGACAGCTATCGCATGATCAGGGATCGTTTCGGCTTTACCGCCGAGATCGTGTTGCTGCATCACATCTTTCAAGCTTTCGGTTACCCGTCCGTCCTGCCGCCGTTCCTGCGCGAATATCGCGAAGGGGCAAAGGTGATGATCAAGCTGTGCGGCTACTTGCTGGCGATCGCCGACGTCTATGACGCCTATCATCGCGACGACCAGGTCGCCGGCAAAGTGCGAAGCGGTAGAACGATCAAAGCCGGAATGCTCAAACACTTTGTCGACCAGCGCAAGCTGATCGAAGATCTTTACGAGGCCGGCATCTTCACGGTTTAAACAGGGGATAACCAATGGGAAAATATCCGTTCTTTTCTTGTTTGGTTTGGGTAACGCTGGCACTGGCCGCGCGTCCGGCAATGGCGCAAACGGCGGCGCCGCGCCGCATCGCGCTCATCGGCGACAGTCATGTCGGCAACGATGAGGCCAATGCCCTTGGTTTCCAGCTCGCTAAACTCGCTAAAAAGCGGGGGATCGAGCTGCGGTACGAAGGGCACAACAGCACCAGGGCCAGCCATTGGCTTAACCGAAAGAAGTGGGCCGCTTGGGTGGCCGGTTTTGATCCGCAAATTGTCATCATTAACCTTGGGACCAACGAAGCCATGTTAAACAAGGGCGTGGAAAAGAACGCCGCTTCGTTTCAGGCGCTCGCCGACCGTCTGTCCGATAGCGGTCGGCGTAGGATCGTTTGGGTCATGCCGCCTCGTCTCACAAAGCCGAAATACCTCGAAAGCGTTTGGACCGCGATCCGCGGCTTGCGCGGGGTCACACTGCTCGATCTTAGCGAAATATCCTATCCGACCCGCGACGGGACCCATCTCCGGCTCGCCAAGTACAGGTTTTGGGCAGCCGATATCTTTGATAAACTCGATCTTTGATCGTAGTTCGACCACGGCTAGACGCTACAGCGCCTAGCCGTTTTTTGATAGAATGGTCACATGAAACGCCACGCCTTTACGCTCATCGAACTTTTGGTCGTAATCTCGATTATCGGACTGTTATCGAGCATCGCCATTGTTTCGGTTAACTCGTCGCGCGATAAAGCGCGACTGGCCGCGGCCAAACAATTTGCGGCGCAAATCGATCGCGTCGACGGGGATGCGCTGGTCGGCCAGTGGGATTTGGACGAAGGCTCGGGAACGGCCACGGCCGACATCTCCAGCTTTAAGAATAATGGCACGTTAAACAGCGGGCCGGTATGGTCAACGGACACGCCGAGCGGCACCGGCTGGTCGCTAAGCTTGAGTGCGGCCAGCAATGTCAGCGTCCCCGACACCGATCTGCTGGATATCGGAACCGGCAGCGCCACGCGGACGATGTGGTTTAAAACGACGCAAACCGACCGTGGCATCATGCTAAGAAAATCCGACGCCGGCAACGCCAATGGGATATTATGCGACATCGGAGGCAATGGCGGCGCGCCCGGCGCCGTTGCCTGCCTCGTGCATCTCACGCCATCGGTCAACTTGGCTGCGACCGGAAAATATAACGATGGGCTGTGGCATCATTTGGCTTACGTCTTCGATCGGAACACGAGCACGGCCAGTATTTTTTTGGATGGAAAATTGCGCGGGACGGCGGATATCAGCGTTTTGAACGGCGTCAATTTGAATGCAGCAAACATCATGACTATC
>JAHFIF010000153.1:1502-2003 GCA_023246535.1 bacterium | reverse complement strand
CACTATTGTCGATATCACGCCGCCGGCGGCGCCCGCCGTTGTCGGCGTCGACGTTTCGAACAACGCCCGGCCGGCCTGGTCGTGGAGTTCGGGCGGCGAAGGAAGCGGCGAATATCGCTATCGGCTCGATTCCCCGACGCTCGGCGCCGATGCAGCCACGACGACGTCCGGCAACTATGCTCCGTCAACCGACCTTCCCGAAGGCGACCATACCCTTTACGTGCAGGAACGCGACGTCGCCGGCAACTGGTCCGCCGCCGGAAGTTACACAACGAAAATCGACCTGACCGCGGCAGGCGCGCCGTCCGTCACCGGCATATCGCCGACAAACGATTCGACCCCGGCCTGGAACTGGAAAACGGGCGGCGGATCGAAAAATTATCGCTATAAGCTCGATGATACCACGCTTGCCTCCGGCGCGACCGTAACGACCGATTCCGCCTACACTCCCGCCGGCAGTCTCGCCGAAGGAACGCATACCCTTTACGTGCAGGAAAACGA
>JAHFIF010000153.1:0-1427 GCA_023246535.1 bacterium | reverse complement strand
CCGGTACAAATTCGGCAGTGCCGATTTGTCGTCGGGCGCTACCGTAACAGCCGACACGTCATTTGCCCCGCCGACCGATCTCGCCGCCGCAACGCATACGCTCTATCTGCAGGAACGGGATGCGGCGGGCAACTGGTCGCCGACGAGTTCCTTCGCCATCATCATCGATGTAACGGCTCCCGCGGCGCCGGTCGTATCGGGCGACTCCCCGACCAATAAGCGCAAACCGACCTGGTCATGGGCAACGGGAGGAGGAGGCGGCAGCGGCTACTACCGTTTCAGACTTGACAATTCTAACTTCACGCAAATCCGGTTCATTCCGACGACGGTAACGCAATATCAGCCCTCCGCCGATCTTACCGCCGGATCACATACGCTCTATGTGCAGGAAGAGGATGCCGCGGGCAACTGGTCGGCATCGGGCTCGAAAACCATCGTCATCGATACGACCGCCGGAAACTCGCCGACGATAACCGGAACTACGCCCACCAGTGACAATACCCCCACCTGGAGTTGGACGTCGGGCGGCGGAAAAGGGTATTATATGTACCGGCTCAACGACTCCAATATCGAAGGAAGTCCTACCTATACGAGTGCAACCAGCTTTACCCCGTTGTCGGTACTTCCGGATGGAACCTATGTACTTTACGTTAAAGAGCAGGACGCGGCGGGGAACTGGTCGCCGACCGCATATTTTGGGATAACGGTGGATACCCAAAAACCAGGAACGCCGACGTTTGCGGTAGGATCGACTTTGAGTCCGGCGAGCACGAGGTCCGTTACCTGGGTTTGGCAGACGGGCGGCGGGGGTTATGGAAGATATCAGTATAGTCTCAACGGCGGAGCATGGAGCGGAGAAGTAACCACCGCAAGCTATACGGCCGGGTCGCTAAGCGACGGCAACAATATACTCTATGTAAGAGAACGTGACGCGGCGGGGAACTGGTCGGATGCGGGAAGCAGAACTGTCGACGTTTTTCCGGCGCCGACTAATTTAAGAATCACCTATTACCAGCGTCAGGAATGCGTATCGGTACAATGGAATGATAACTCCTCCTCCGAATCGGGTTATAGACTTATTGTATATGTTAATTGCGGTGATACCACTAATCCATCATGTGACGTCAGGCATAATATAAAACTCGATGCTGATGTGACACATCAGAATTTTCCGGCCGCCGATGCATTATGCAGCGGTGTCTATTTCCAGGTTGTCGCTTTTAGAAGCAACGGCATCATAACAATTCCGATTACGGCGGGAAAGACGGGCGGTGATTATAGCGGGTGCTGTTCACGCAATACTACCGACCTTTGTCCCTGAAAAATTCGTTCCATCGAATGCTTGGTGAACAGGGCCGAAAGTAGGTTTTGACCAGGGAGTGTGTGCACAGCTGCAGACACTCCCTTCGTTTTTAGTCGTTGCCGCA
>JAHFIF010000006.1:14150-20139 GCA_023246535.1 bacterium | reverse complement strand
GTTCCAATTCGGCCGTCACCGGGCGCCATTGGATCCGCTTCCAACCGACATCATCATCTCGCTGACCGCCCGGGCCTACCCGTTCTTGCCGTACGAGACAAGAATGCGCGAAGGAACGTTGGCGTGGAAAGTGCAAAGGTATCCGCACCCGGGCGAGTGTGAACAAGACGAAACACTGCGTCGGCTCATGGAGGAGATCATCCAGTCCAACCAGTTCGACGGCTTGTATCTCTCGCAAACCGACGTGAACTCGTTGGTTGCGGCCATTGCCGACGCCAAAGACCGACTGGCAAAGTCGGTCTAAAATCGCGTCCAGCTGAGCTGGACAATAAGGAGCTGTTACGCAGCTCCTTTTTCTTATACTGGACGGCAAGGCGGCAAAACGATAAAGTGTGAAACTATGGCCAAGAAAGCTACCGAAGAACAAATTAAGGAAATTTTGGGACGCGGCGTCGCCAATGTGATCGGCGTTGAGCAATTGACGGCGGCGCTTAAAAAAGGCGAAACCTTGCGTTTTAAAATGGGGTTTGATCCGACCTCGCCGGACATTCACCTCGGGCATGCCGTTGGTTTGCGGCTGCTTAAAAAGATGCAGGACCTCGGGCACGAGGTGGTCGTCATTGTCGGCGACTACACGGCCCGCATCGGCGATCCTTCCGGCCGCTCCAAGACGCGCCCGCCGCTGGAACCGGCGGCGATCGACGCCAATGCCAAAACCTACCTCGCCCAGGTCGGGAAAATTCTTGACGTAAAAAAGATCGACTTGGAAAAGAATTCCAAGTGGCTTTCGAAATTGACCTTCGCCGACCTCATCAAGCTGGCGACCAACTTCACCGTCGCCCGCACGCTGGAGCGCGACGATTTTGCCAAACGCTATAAAGAAGGGATCGAGATATATTTGCACGAACTGCTCTACCCGCTCATGCAGGCCTACGACTCGGTCGCGATCAAAGCGTCCGTTGAAATGGGCGGCACCGATCAGACCTTCAACATGCTTGCCGGCCGCGAGCTGCAGAAAAAAATGGGCTTGCCCGAGCAGGCGGTCATCTCCTGTCCGCTGCTGGTCGGACTCGACGGCGAAAAGAAAATGTCCAAATCGTTGGGCAATTATATCGGCATCACCGAATCAGCCGAAAGCATGTACGGCAAGGTCATGAGCATCCCTGACGCGCTCATCATTAATTATTTCGAGCTGGCGACGGAAATGCCGGCCGAAGAGATTGGGGTTGTGAAGTCGAAATTGGCCGAAGGCGAGAATCCGCGCAACATCAAGATGTGGCTGGCCCGCGAGATCGTCGCCTTATACCACGCCAAAGGCGCGGCGGAAAAAGCCGAAGAGAATTTCATTAAGACCTTTCAAAAGAAAGAAGTGCCGGACGAGGTTGAAGAGAAAAAGGTGGCAGCGAAGGTTTTGGCCGATGTTCTGGTCGAGGTCGGTTTCGCCAGTTCCAAGACCGATGCGCGCCGGACGATCGAACAGGGCGGGGTTAAAATCGACGGCGCCGTTGCCGCCGATCCGCTCCTCGCGATCCGCTCCGGCATGTTGATCCAAAAAGGTAAAAGATTTTTCGTAAAGATCGCCTAGCATGTCACCACTCTCCAAGATTAAAAACCAGATCATCAAAGCCATTGCCGAGATTTATCCCAACTCCAACCTCGTTGCTTCGGATATCGGTCCGACGCCCGATCCCAAACTGGGGGATCTGGCCGTGCCAATGTTCAAGCTCGCGAAGATCGCCGGCAAAGCGCCGAGCCTCATTGCCGAGGAACTGCGCGGAAAAATTTCCGGCGTTAAAGCCTTGGAAAGCGCCGAGGTGGCCGGGCCGTATCTTAATTTGCGCCTCAAAAAAGCGGTCGTGGTTAAAGAGGTGATGGCGGCCGTCGCCAAGGACAAGACCAAATACGGCAACGGCAAAGCGACCAAGGAAAAGATCATGGTTGAATATGTCGCGCCCAACATCAACAAGCCGCTGCATTTGGGCCATTTGCGCAACGCCGCGCTCGGCGAAGCGCTTTGCCGCATTCTGGAAACGGCCGGCAACAAGGTGGTCCGCGCCAACTTGCTTTCCGACCGCGGCATCGGCGTCACCAAAGCGATGGTCGCCTATGACAAGTGGGGCGACAATGAAACGCCGGTTAGCGCCGGCGTCAAAGGGGATCATTTGGTCGGAAAGTATTACGTGATGTTCGACCAAAAGCAAAAGCAGGATCCGTCTTTGGATGCGGACGTCACGGCCATGCTGCAAAAATGGGAGGCGGGGGACACGGCGACGCGCGCGTTGTGGCGGACGATGACCAAGTGGTGCGCCGACGGGCAGAACGCGACCCTGAAGATGCTGGGCGTGAAATACGACAAGGTGTACCGCGAGAGCTTGCTCTACAAGGAAGGAAGCAAAATGGCTTTGGCGGCGCTCGAAAAAGGAATTTTTTCCAAAGATGAAAAAGGGAACGTGGTGGCCAAGCTGCCCGGCCAGCCGGACAAGGTCGTGCTGCGCGCCGACGGCACGGCGGTTTACATCACCACCGACCTGCCGCTCACGCTCAAGAAAATGACCGAGTTCAAATTAACGCGCTGCTTGTGGGTGGTGGGAACCGAACAAGACCTGCACCTGCGCCAGCTCGTCGGGATCATGCGGCTCCTCGGCTACAAATGGGCCGATCAATTGGAGCATGTTTCATACGGCCACGTGGCGCTGCCCGAAGGCCGGATGAAATCGCGCGAAGGCACGGTGGTCGACATTGACGACCTGGTGCAGCATCTTTCGGAATTGGCCGCCGCGGAAATTAAAGAACGGCATGACTTTCTCGACCAGTCCGAAGTCGACAAGCGGGCGCAGGAGATTGCGCTCGGCGCGGTCAAGTTCTACCTGCTTTCGGTTTCGGCGCCGAGCGGCATGACTTTCAATCCCAAGGAGTCGCTGGCTTTTACCGGCAAGACCGGGCCGTATTTGCAATACACCAACGCCCGGATTCAATCGATCTTGCGCAAGGCGATCGAGCACGGTTCGACCGGCGCCGGGCGCGTTGACGTGTCGGTGCTCACGGCGCCTGCCGAGTGGCAGCTCGTCATGAAGCTTTCCGAATTCGCCGACATCGTTTCCGCGGCGGCCAAGGAGCGCGATCCGTCCGTCGTCGCCCGTTACGCCTACGACCTTTCCAAGTCGTTCGCCGAGTTTTACGAACAAGTGCCGGTGCTCAAAGCCGACGCTCCGCTGCGCCGCGCCCGCCTGTCGCTCCTGCGCGCCGTCGGCCTGGTGCTGGGCCGCAGCCTGTATTTGCTCGGTATTCCCGCGCCGAAAGAAATGTAATCCCTTTGGGAATAGCTAAAAAAATAACAACTAAATTCCAAAACGGCCTTTTTGGCATTTAGTTCTTGAATATTAGTTTTTGGTGTCCGCGCGGCGCGGACACCAAAAGTATTCAGTTGAGCCGTTTTCCCCACTGGCAATCCTGCCGGATGTGGGGTAACATTGATTAATTAATTATCAGTAATCAGACCAAACCCTATGTTCAAAAGAGAAGAAGGGGCCGCCGGCAATGAAACCATCATCGCGAGCGGCGTCAAAGTTGAAGGCGATTTCACCTCGCCTGGCAATGTCCGGATTGAAGGCATGGTGATCGGTTCGGTCAGGGCCGAGGGCGATTTGATCGTCACGGAAACGGCAACGATCCAGGCCGACGTAATGGCGGCCAACGCCATTGTGGCCGGCGAGATCAAGGGCGATCTTACGACCGGCGAAAAGCTTGAACTCATGGGGACCGCCAAGATCCACGGCAACATCAACTGCCGCACCTTGACCGTCGAGGCCGGCGCTTCCATTTCCGGAAATTGCCAGGTGGCCCAGGAAAAAGTTGCAACCCGCGAGCGCGTTCGCGAGGGAAAGGCCGAGGACGAGGCCTAGAACTTTCCGATGTATCATTACATTTACGAAGCATTTTTAACCGACCCCAAATTTGCCAAACAGCTGTCGACCATCGAAAATCGACTGACCGACTTGGGTATTTACGGGAGCGTGCATCGTTTGGCGCTCTTTAAGACCATGAAAGGCACGGTGCAGGACGCGGTGCGCCGCGGCGCCAAGACCGTGGTCGTGGTGGGGGATGATGGCGCTGTAGCGCGCGCCATCGACGCCATCGCCGAATTTCCCGGCGTGGTTTTTGGCGTCATTCCCGTGGGGGAGAAGAACACGATCGCCAAGCTGCTCGGCATCGACGATGCCATGGCGGCTTGCGATATTCTTTCCGCGCGTTTGGTCGAAGAGCTCGACCTGGGCAAGGTTAACAAACATTATTTTTTGACCACGCTCAACATTTCAGGCGCGGTCAAAGCCGAGTGCGACGGCCGCTATACGGTTTCGCCGGTCAACGGCGGCGAAATTTGCATCAGCAATTTTTCCATGGACGAAAAAGGCCCGGGCGATCCGCGCGACGGGCGGCTCGAGACCATGGTGAAGACTTCGGCGCGCGGTTTTTTCCGCTCGATCTTTGCGCCGTCCGGCGCCGCCGCCGGACTCAGCGTTTTTCCGACCACGCACATCGTTGTCCGCTCGCCGGAAGGCGCCCAGCTCACCGCCATTGCCGACGGCCAGTCTTACCAAGACGCGGAATTTAACGTTGAAATTGCGCCGCGCCGCCTCACTGTCATCGTCGGCAAGGGCCGGGCGATAAATTAATATGAATTTTGTCGACCTGCATTTGCACACGAAACACTCGGACGGGATTTTGACGCCCGCCGAGGTGGTCAAGACCGCCGCCGCCCACGGCGTCGGCGTCATTTCGATCACCGATCACGACAACGTCCGCGGTCTTAAAGAAGCGGCGGAGGCCGCGCGCGCGGCGGCGATCAAGATTATCGCCGGCGTCGAAGTATCGACGACCTGGCACGCCAAGCCGATCCATTTTATGGTTTACGGTTTCAAGCCCGACGATAAAGATTTTTTGGATTTTTTGGACCGGCAAGGCGAAAAGCGCCGGTCGTATTTTGCCGACAAGGTCGAAGCGGTCGCGCCGGGATTGGCCGAGGAGTTTCTTTTGGAGAACAAGACGTTCACCGGGAACAGCATCACCAGAGATTTTTTGGTGCGCAAGGGGATCTTCTCCGATCTCGAAACGGCCGGCAATGCGCTGGCGACCGTCAATGTCGCCGACCGGTACGTGTCGCCGGAAGAGGCGATCGCGGCGGCGAAAAACGCCGGCGCGGTCATTTGCCTGGCGCATCCGCTCGCGCCGAAGATCTCGTTAAAGCGGATCGATCCCGCGCCCGCGGCGCAAAAAAAATTGGTCGCCGAGCTCAAGGGTTTTGGCCTGGACGGCGTTGAATGCTACCAGTCCAGCCACGCCAAAGAGGATGTTGATTGCGCCTTGGAGATCGCTTCCGACCTGCGGCTGCTGGTCTCCTCCGGCAGCGATTGGCACGGCCCGATCGAGATTTTGGGTGAAGGCATGAAAGCCTATATTCCCTTTTACGCCCCGTTTCCCGGCGCCCTGCAGACGCCGCCCGCCGCCGTTGCCGGTCTTTTGGAGCGGCTTGGCATGGCCGTTGACAACGCTTAAAAATTCAAGCATAATGGTTCGGCAAGCTCACCATTTTGGCTTGATGGCATCATCAAAAGCTTGCCAAGATCGACTGGTCGACAATTCAATGCGCTCGGGTGGTGAAATGGCATACACGCTACCTTGAGGTGGTAGTACCCGTAAGGGTGTGGAGGTTCAAGTCCTCTCCCGAGCACCAAAAAATCCCACGTCGGTGGGATTTTTTGATATCATGGATACATAATATTAATTTTTTATGATGTATTTGCGGGTACATATCTCGTTTAAAGATTCTCACAGGAACATGAAACCTGTGGGAGAATATATTGTTGGCTGGTTGGGATTAAATGGCTTTAATGCTAGAGAAACAAAATTTAATGACTATTTTGAGGTTTTGATCAAAAAGGATGGGGTTAGAAAAACGAAAGAACGGCTAGAGGTGTTTTTGCTTGCGGTA
>JAHFIF010000006.1:1492-14140 GCA_023246535.1 bacterium | reverse complement strand
CGGAATGGGATGAGTTTTTCCATAGATCAGATCACAGACGATAGTATCTATCATTCATGGGTTGCGGTTGAGCCCCACGAAGAATTTTTTATTAATTTTATAAAGTTATATAAAAATTCTAATTTTAGGGATATCGTAAAAAAGATTTGTGAGTTTAATTCACAGGTTGAGCCACGCGCGCAAATCATCTTTGGGACATCGTTGCTTGAAGAAATATTTAATAAAAAACCAACACATATTTTATCAAATCGACAGATCGCGATGGTCACCAAAACAATATCTACTCTGAAATTAAATCCATCCAAGAAAGATAAAATTGTTACGTTAATTAATAATCCTGATTATTTATCTAAAGAAACGCGTAATGAAAGAATGTCTAAAGGGATATCAAAATGTCTGCAAGAAAATAGAGATAAAACGTTAGAACGCCTCAGGTTTATATATAAGATACGAGGTAAAAATGCTCATACGATAAAGCTTGATGATTCTGAAAAGGCTATAAGAGAAATCAAGTGTATTCTCGAAATGTATATTTTTTGGAAATTTAGATTTGTCAGGACGACTGGTCAAATTTTGCCAAGAAAGAAGAATGGATCAAAGGAATCAAAAAACCGACCCTAGAGGTTGGTTTTTTGATTGCACGCTGTAGGGATCGAACCTACGGCCTTCTCCGTGTAAAGGAGTTGCTCTACCGCTGAGCTAAGCGTGCGCGGTGGTGCTAAATAAAGATTGCATATGTAAACTATCAGAGAAGATGGATATATACCAGTCACACAGGATGGTTGGTATTGGCACCAAAAACGACCATTGTTCGATGGTCGTTTTTGTCTTTAGGTTTTTGCGAACTTCTTAACGGCTTGTTGGAAGCGGTCGCCTTTGTCTTCGAAGTTCTTGAAAAGCGTGTAGCTGGGCGAGGCGGTGGAGAGGAGGCAGACCTTGCCGGGCTGGGCATGGCCGTAGCAGAACTTAACGGCCTCTTCCATTTGCGAAGTGAAGAGGTGGGGCGGCAGTTCGGTTTTTGCGTTCTTGGCCGCCGCTTGCAGGGCCGCGAAAATTCGCGCGCCGCTGTCCGGAAAAAAGACCAGGCCGTCGGGTTTCACCGCCACGAGCTCCTTCGCCAGCTCGGCAAAATCATAGCCGCGGTCTTCGCCGCCCAGGATGATCGCGCCCAAGCGGTCTTTGAAGACGGCGAGCGCGGCCATGGTCGACTCGGGCGTCGTCGAGATAGCATCATCGTAGAAATCAAGGTCGCGATACCGGCCGACAAAATCCAAACGGTGTTTTAAGTTGGTGAAATTTTTGAGCGCGGCGCGGATGGCGGCGTCGTTCACGCCGTAGATTTTGGCGGCCGCGATGGCGGCAAAGATATTTTCAAGGTTGTGCCGGCCGAGCAAACGGATCTCGGAAAGCGGGCAGATCCTTTTCCCGCCGTAGCGCAGCCAGTCTTTGGCGATCGATCCCTTTTTCAGGTAGTCGATCTTTTTGGCCGGGACGGCGGCGGCCAGTTGGCGAAGCAGCGCGTGATCGGAATTGTAGATGAAGGTGTCACCGGCGTTTTGGTATTTGGCAATATTCGCTTTGGCCGCGAAATAATTGTCAAAACCCCCATGGTAGGGAAGGTGGTCGGGGAAAATATTAATGAAGACGGCCGTGTGCGGGCTTTTTTCCGCGATCGAAAGCTGGTGGCTCGAAAGTTCGTAGACAAAGATCTTGTCCGGGTCGTTAAGGTGCTCGAGCGGGTCGGCGCCGATATTGCCGACCAATTCCGACGCCAGGCCGCCGGCAACAAGCATGGCGTGGATGAGCGACGCGGTCGTGCTTTTCCCTTTGGTTCCGGTCACGCCGATCGTGCGCCCGGCCGCCTGCGCCAAAAAAATGTTGGTGATGCTGGTGATCTTTTGTCCCATGGCCCGCGCCACAACGAGCTCGCTTTTGCGGTCGCTCATGCCCTGCGTTTTGATGATGACGTCCGCTTCGTAGATGGTCTGCAGGTAATTGGGCCCGGTGACCACGGTCGCTTGCGGCGGCGCGTTTTCGACCGGCTTGGCGTCGCTCACCGTGAATTGCAGGGTCGGGTAGAGTTTAAGCAAATGGCGCGCGGCGTATCGGCCCTCATTGGCATAACCCAGGATCGTGATCTTTTGAAAATTAAGCGGCACATTGTGTTCGGGCGCGATCTTGAGGACGTCGGCGGCGAGCGCGCCGGCATTTTTTATCCGCGGCAAGCGGTTCTTGGCGAAATACTTGATGAGCGGCGCGTTTTTCCATGCCGGTTTTCCGGCGGCGATCGCCAAGGCGGCGTTCACCTCTTTGGCGTCGCCGACGCATTCGAACGGCTTAAAGCGTTTTTCGCCCCACAGCTCCTGGAACAGCGGGAGGAGCGCGGCGTCGGATAACAGGTCTTTGTTGAAAATTGCGACGACTGTTTCCTTCGGCAGGTAGGCGGCCAGCTGCGAAAAGACAAAGGCGCACTTGGGGCAGCGGCCGCACCAGCGCGTGCGCGCGTCTTTGTTCAATTGATATTGCCGGTTGCAGCTGACGAACGAAGAAAAATATTCCGGGTGGTTGGCAAATTCGGACGCGATCCGGAATTCGGAATACGGGCGCAGGAGGCTGAAATAATCCAGGTCGGGGGTGACGGAACGCGCCAGATGTTGGCGCAGGTCGTTCTCAAATTCAAGCGACTTTGAATATTGGTGGTTTATCTCGGCGCCCAAATATTTGACGTTGCCGAGATTGGCGCTGGCTTCGTTTGAGAAAACGACATGTTTATAGTCGTAGAGCGCGGCGGCCAGAAGCGCGACAAAGCTGTAGATCGAGGAGATCGGGATATGGCCGTTGGCGGCGCCGGCCTTGTTTAAGGCAAAAAGCTGTTGATCGAGCCGTCGTTCGAAGACCAGGCGGCTTTGGCCGATGACCTTGGCGGTATTTTGCTGCGCCTCGCTATCGCCCAGAGAAAAAAGCGCAAAGTCGTGCCCTAGCGACTTTAGTTTTTCAGCGCTGACGATCGACTCTTTGCCGCCGCCCCAGGGGAGCAGGCAGCGTTCCTTGAGCTTGACCGCAAGCGGCGCCGGCAAGATCTTTTTCGCGACCGGAAAGCGGACCAGCCCGCGAAAGTCGATCTTGTTCTTGTAGAAAAACTCGCCAAGCCCCTTGGTATAGAGCTTGTTCCAAAAGGCGGCCTCATCCTTGGTTAAGCCGCCCTGTTCGAGAACGATCTTTTTCGGGCAATAGGTTTTGTAGTAGCTGACGCCGAGGGCAAGATGCAGATCGAAAAGGAGGCGGTTCAATAACTCCCAGTTAACTTTGTTCCAGTTTATTTTTTTATCGGGGAAGAAGATCTTTTCTTCAAAGGCGATCGGTTTGGTTCCCGCCGCCGTCCGTTCGAGCCGATAAAAAAAAGACACGGAGCGTCCGGCTCGGTTTAAGACGTATTTGTCAAAGACAAAGACGTTCGGTCGGTGAATTTTTCGGGTTTTAGGCATAAGCTTCCACGGCGCGGTTTTGATGAAATCGTTGATAATAATATCAAAAATAGGCTTTTTATACAAGCATTTTGCGTTAATCAATGCCGCCATTCTTGTTTTTACGCCCTTCCGCCGCCGCGGCAAACCGCCGCCGCGATCCTTTTTGGAAAGGTCGGCCGTTGGGGCGTATCCACAAAAAACCAAAAGACGCTGCATGGCCATTGTGTTATACTTAGAAACAGAATCATATGCCGGAAACAAAAAAGATCCTCCTGATCGAAGACGACCCAATGATCGTTCGCCTCTACGAGCGCAAGCTTTCCAAAGAGGGTTTTTTCGTCACCGTCGCTTTTAACGGCGAAGAGGGGCTGGCGGCGCTGGCCAAAGAGCGCCCGGACATTGTTTTGCTCGACATCATGATGCCGAAGATGAACGGGCTGGAAGCGCTTGGCCACATCAAGTCCGATCCGCAATATAAAGATCTGCCCGCGGTCATTCTCACCAACTTGGGCGACCGCAGCGATGACATTGAACGCTGCAAAAAACTGGGCGCTGACGACTACTGGGTCAAGGTGAACATTAACATCGAAGAATTGGCCGGCAATATAAATAAAATATTAGCGAATCGCGCCGGGCGAGCGCTTGAAGCCGCTGCATGAACAATCCTGCGTCAAATAACAAGGGTCGATTGGGAAAAAATACGATTGCGATCATCATTGCGCTGATCGTGGTGGCGGCGGTATCGGGCGCCGTGCTGTACCTCCGTTTCGCCGGTTCCAATTTGGTATCGCAAACCAAATTGTTGGACGTCGCCGCCGTTCCGGCGGAAGACAAGACGATCAACATGATCGGCCAATGGCAAGGCGAGGACAAACGGGAAAATTTTTTAACCGAAACGATCAAGGAATTTGAGACCAGAAATCCAAGCGACCATGTCAAGATCAAGTGGAACGGGGAATTCGATGGCGGGCGCGAGGGGGCGATCCAGGCGACGATCGATCAGTTCAAGACCGGGCATATCGCTTGGGATGTGATCTGGCTAGAACCTTTCTATTATCAGGAGATCGCGACCGGTTTGAATGATCGGGATTGGGCCAAGCATTTTTTGGTCGATTTTGAGGCGGTTCCCGGTTTTAAAGATACGCAAAAATCTTTCATTCTCTCCGATCCGCAATATCGGAATCACATGAACGGCGTCATTACCGGTCCGTACGTCGAGGGGTTTTACCAGCCCTTGTTCTATAATAAGGAGTTGGCCAACAAGATCGGGCTCACGGTCAAAGGCAGCGGCATGACCTTCGACGACCTGCTGGGTTATTTTAAGCAGATCGATGATTACAATAAGGCCAACCACACGTCCATTCCCATCCTGTACGACAGCGGCGATTATAAGGGCGGGATCGGGTATGCGCCGAGCACCTATAATATTTTCCAAAGCCTGTTCCGCTCGGAGTTTTCTTCGCTTCCGGAGGTGGAAAACACGGTCTCTTCGAATTCGAAGATGGTCGCGGTTAAAAAGGTCTTGGGTTCGCTGGAGCAGTTGAGCAAATACAAGCCGCTCATCGCCGGCTGGCAGGGCCTCGATTGGTACGGAACGAGCTACTACGTGCTGGATGACAAGGCGGTGTTCACGGCCGCCGGCCCCAGTTCGCTCTACAGCCATTGGCACGGCATCGATCCGGCTAAGACGATGAAAATGGTGCCGGTGGAATTGCCGGTCTATCAGCCGGTCGATCACTACATGGGCGGCTACAATCCGATGTTCGCCGTGGCCAAGGATTCGCCGGTGCGCGCCGAAGCGGTCAAATTGCTCATGTCTTTTACCACGCCGAACATGGCGGAAAAGTGGATCCGTTACGCCAAGGGGCCGTCGGGGATCAAGGGCAATATCAGCAAAGCGGGCGGCGTTTCCGTCCAAACCGACCAGTTTGACAACTTCATCACTTATATCACCGATAAGTACGGCAGCAACGTTTTTGATTCCAAGACCGTTGATTACATCCTTGGCGACCAGTACAAAGATCTGACCCTTAAGTTTTCCATCCACCTGGGCGACGTCATGGACGGAAAAGCGACCGCCGACGCGGCCTATGCCGCGATCGTCAAAGACATGCAAAACGTTGATAAGAATAATAATTAACCACCTGAACCATGCTCGGTCTAAAAGCGAAAACATTATTGCTGACCATTTTGCCGATCTTGCTGGTCCTTGGGGCGATCGGCGGGGTGGCGATCTTCAACAAATATCAGTCGGAGAACCAGCTCTTGCTGAATCGTTTCGATTCGTATCGCGTGCTGCTGGAAAGCGGGGACCTGAGCTTTGATACCGTGCAGGACAAGACGAAATTGAAATCGATCCTCGGCGAGGAAACGATCCTGGCGGAAATATTGCATAACGATTATTCGGTGGTTTATTCTTCGGAAAATTCGCTGGCGCCGATCATTGCCGCCGATGAAAAAGACAAAGTTGACGAGGCTTTTAAAGGGGTCGAGACGGTTTTGAACGAAGAGATCAACGGCAAGCCGGCCATTTCGATCATCACCCCGCTCATTGTCAACAGCCGGGTCGTCGCGGTTTTGCTGCAGCATTTGTCGAACGTCGAATCGTCGGCGCGCGTCGCCCAATACGCAATGTTCATTATTTTCCTGATGCTGATCGGTTTGGTGATCTGCTTCCTCCTGATCTACGTCCTTTTGGACCGGGTCATCATTAAGAACGTCTCCAAACTCAAACAGGGGACGATCGAAATTCAAAAAGGGCGCCTCGACAAGCAGATCGAGATTAAGGCGAACGACGAACTCGGCGACTTGGCGAAGAGCTTTAATTTGATGACCAAGCAGCTGCTGACCTCGCAGAACAACATTGAGAACAAGATCAACGAGTTATCGGCCGAACACGGCAAACTTTCCTCTCTCGTCGAAAGCGTCAAGCTCGGCGTGGTCATGGTCGACTTGAGCTTGAACGTCATTCTGTCGAACAGCGCCGCCCGGGCGGTCTTCGGGCAAACGACCAAGAAAGCGATCACCTTTAAGGATCTGTCGGAAAAGATCAAAGGCCGGGTCAATATTTCCCAAGCGCTCAGTTCCTACGTAAAAAGCGGCAAGCCGCTGAACATCCAAGAGGTGATGATCGGCGAAAGCTACTACCGCTTGTTCATGTCGCCGGTTCGCGACATCGTGCAAAAAATGTTCATCGGCGCGGTGTTCGTGATGGAAGACATTACGGAGGAGAAAAAGTTCAACCGGATGCGGACCGAGATCATTTCCGTCACCTCGCACCAGCTGCGGACGCCGGCGACCATCATCAAGGGGAACCTGGAAATGGTGTTGGGCGGCGATGCCGGCAAGATCACGCCGCAGCAGCGCGAGTTGCTGAGCGATACCTACATGGGCAACGAGCGCATGATCCGCTTGGTGAACGACCTGATGGACGCCTCGAAGATCGACGAAGGACGCTATGTTTTGATGGCGGCGCCCGAGGATTTTGAGAGTTTATTGGACGAGGTCGTGAAAGAAGTCTCGCCCTATGCGGTGGAAAAGAAAGTGTCGCTGGCTTTTGACCACCCCTCCGTCACCTTGCCCAAAGCCAATATCAACCGGCAAAAGGTGAAACAGGTGCTGTTGAATTTGATCGATAATGCCATCAAGTATTCGAGCGTCGGCGAAAAGGGGAAGGTGAACGTGTCGCTCGAAGCGAAAGATAACTTTTTGCAATTCTCCGTGCGCGATAACGGCATCGGCATCCCGTCGGGCGATCGGACGCGAATTTTCGAGCGTTTCTACCGCGGCTCCAACTCGACCAAGCTCGACCCGGGCGGCGGCAGCGGACTCGGCCTCTATATTGCCAAAGGCGTGGTGGAGCAGGGCGGCGGCAAGATCTGGTTCGACACCAAAGAGGGCGAAGGAACGACTTTTTACGCGACTTTCCCCGCCGTTTGATCGATCGGAACGTTTTAAAAAACACCCCCGCCATGGCGGGGGTGTTTTTTGCACGGTTAAAACCTGTTATAATGTCCAAAGGATCAACGCCGCGATCCGGCGAGCTAATGAGTAAACTTTCAAGCGCAAGAAGGTATGCAGTATTTCATTGGGATTTTGGGGACGATCGCCGGATTCATGCTGGTCTGGAAAACGCCCGCCGTGCTGAGTTTTACCGGGCGGATCGAATTTGCGGAAAAATATTTAGGCACCGAGGGCGGCTCCCGGCTCTTCATCAAGCTGGTCGGCGTGCTCATCATCTTCGTTGCCTGGCTTTACATGTTCAATTTGGGCGGCTGGATAATTTATAAGTTGTTTTTGCCGACCACGCCGACCCCAGAATAAACTATGCCGTTTCCATCCAATAGCATTTTGCTTGACGCGCCCGCGGTTCTCGCGAAGGCCGGCGTTAGGGCCGGCACGATCGTCGCCGACCTTGGCTGCGGAACAAGCGGGCACTTTGTCATTCCCGCGGCGCACATGGTGGGCGGCGCCGGCCATGTTTACGCCGTCGACATTCTAAAGTCGGTTTTGGCCGGCGTTGAAAGCCGCGCCAAGCTCGAGGGTGCGACCTCGATCGAAACCGTTTGGGGAAACTGCGAACTGCTGCGCGGCGTGAAGATCGCGGACAACGCCGTGGACACCACGCTGGTCATCAACAATCTTTACATGACGAAAAACCGCCAAACCTTTTTGCGCGAAGCGGCGCGGCTGACCAAAGTCGGCGGCAAGATCGTGGTCATCGATTGGAAGCCGGTGGCGAGCCCGCTCGGTCCGCCGGCTGAAAGCCGCGTTTCTGCGGATTCGGTCAAGACCGATGCCGCCGCCGTCGGCCTGAAATTCGTCGAGGCGTGGGATCCGGCGCCTTATTTTTGGGGGCTGATCTTCGCCAAACTGTAAACAGGCAAGGCCCCGCCGGCGGGGCCTTTTAAGTTGCATATCTTTTCGACTTCGGGTAACCTCATTATTCTATGTCCTACCTCAAACCCCTCATCACCCTAAGCTTTTGGTTCAACACCAATCCGCCGCCGTTTATCGCGCCAATCATGATCGGCTTGGGCGTCCTGCTCGCCGTCATTCTGCTCGCCGGGATCGTCTGCAAATGGTTCGCCTGGAAAAAGCGCGTCAATCCGCCGCTGCACCGCGTGCTTTCGCGCATCGGTCGGGCCGAGCTCACGATCGCGTTGATCGGGCTTTTTCTCTATTTCGTCTCTTACGAACAAACACCGGTCGCCTCGGCCCGTTTTTGGTGGCTGATCCTGGCCGTCGCCGCTGTTGTCTGGAAGGTCTACATCATCCGCGACATCATGAAGCGCTACCCCGTGGAAAAGAACGCGCTGGCCGAACGGTTGGCTCGCGAAAAGTATTTGCCCAAGTAGTTAATAAAAAAGACCCCTGCGGGGGTCTTTTTTGGTACAATGGTATTCAGGCAAGAACCAATTTCCAAAGACGGTTATTTTGGAATTTAGTTGTTAGTATTTGGTGCTTGCCCGAAGGTGCTTATGTCCAATCAATCATTCGGCCAGATCGGCGAAACCGCGGCCGGCGAATACCTCAAGAATCGCGGCTATAAGATTTTGGCGCGGAATTTCCGCACTCGCTGGGGCGAGATCGACATTGTCGCCAAAGACGGCGAATGTCTGGTGTTCGCGGAAGTTAAAACGCGCGCCAACGAACGCTACGGCGCGCCGGAAGAAGCGGTCACGCGGACCAAGCAGCAGCATTTGGTTAAAGCCGCGCAAATTTATTTATCGCAAACCAAGCAGTCGCACGCCCTTTGGCGCATCGACGTGCTGGCCCTGCTAAAACAAAATGACGGATTTTCGGTTCGTCATTTGCAGAATGCGGTTACAGCGTAGATGCCGCCGGCCGGGCGTAAATTCATATTTTTCGGACTGCGGAACTCGCTAGGCAAAGGCGCAGCGGTTCCTACGCTCAAACAGTCCTCGTCTCGAAAAATATGAATTTACGCCCGGCCTATTTTTATGCGAAGATTTTTCTTGCCAACGCCGCGGCGTCGGCGGTGGTTTGTTCAATGCCGCGCTCGCAGTCGATGTAATGAATTTGCGTGCCGCGTTCGCGCCACATTGTTTTGAACCAATCGGCTTCGTATTCGCGCGCGGCGCGGGCGAGGAAGTCCTCTTTTTCGAAAATGGCGTTGTCGTCCTTGCCGGTGCGGCCGCCGAGCCGCGCCATGGCGGTCTTGGCCGAAAGGCGGGCGATCACCAGGTGGCCGGGCGCGTTCTCGATCGCGATCTTGTTGCCGGGGATGGCGCTGACCTCCTCGACGGACATCGGGTTCTTTTGGAGCGGCTGGTAGACGAGCGACGAGGGGACGCCGCGCTCCTGAATGACGAACTTGCCGGCTTCGAGCGCGGGCACGACCAGGCGCTTATAGAGGATCATCCGGTCGAGCGCGTAGCCGTGGGCGATCGAAAAGGCGTCATGTTCCTGGCCCTTGCGGATGAGCTCCTGGCGGATGGCAATGCCGATCCAGGCCCAGGTCGGTTCGGTGGTCATAAGGATGTCCTCGGGGATTTCTTCGGCCAGCGGGATGCGTTTTTCTTTGGTGCACCAGTGGACGAGGTTGAAAACGCCCAGCCCGCGGCCGGATAGCTCGTTGGCAAAAGCATTGGCCAGCGTGCGCTTGCCGCTGCCGTCGATCCCTTCGAACATGATGAATTTGTCGTGTTTCATGGACGTCGTTCGTTAAATTTTTTCGTAGGTCACGAAGGCAAAGCCGTCATGGCCTTCGCGCCAGGCCTCGCGCCAAACAAGAGGATCAATCGGCGGAAAGAAAACGTCGCCGTCCGGTTCTTGATCGACCAGGGTTATATACAGTTTATCAACGCGGTTGACGGTCTGTCGGTAAATGCTCGCGCCGCCGCAAATAAAAACATCCTCATCTTTTAATTTTTCCCACGCTTCGTCGAGCGAAGAAAAAACTCTGACGCCTTCCGGGGCTTTAAAATTCGGATCGATCGACAAAACAACGGTCTGTCGCCCCGGCAGCGGCTTGCCCAAATATCCCAAGATCGACTTGAAAGTGTTCTCTCCCATCAAGACCGTCTTGCCCATCGTCGTCGCTTTGAAATACTTGAAATCCTCCGGCAGGTTCCAGGGGATCTTGTTATTCATGCCAATGCAGTTGTTTTTAGCGATGGCGGCGATGAGCGAAAAAGACATATGTTCAAACGGCAATGTCGAATTTAATGGTTGGATAGCTTTCGTAGCCAGTGATCTTGCTGTCCTCATGTTTCCAATCGAAGATCGATTGGAAATTTTCGGTTTCGATCCGGGGAAGAGGGTATTTGTTTGGGTCACGCGTCAGTTGTTCCTTGGCGCCATCGATATGGTTCGCGTAAATATGCGTGTCGGCCAAGAAACCGATGAGCCGCCCTTCTTTCAAACCGGCTTCCTTGGCCAGGAGGTGCAGGAGAAGCGCGTAACTGGCAATGTTGAAAGGGAGTCCGAGCATGGTGTCGACCGAACGCTGGTTCCAGAGCAGGTTGAGCTTGCCGTCGATGACCGTAACCTGGAAGCCATAGTGGCAGGGCGGAAGCGCCATCTGATCCAGCATCGAGGGATTCCAGGCACTCACGATCATGCGCCGGTCGCTCGGATCGCTTTTGAGTTTTTCGACGATTTTTTTGAGCTGGTCGATGCCCGTTCCTTCGCATCGGAAAAGATGGCTCCCATAAGGCGCGTTCCAATGCCGCCATTGGAAACCGTAGATCGCACCCAAGTCCCGCTCCTCGGCCATTTTCTTTTTCGTCTCCTCGTCATGGCCGTAAGATACCTTTTTGGGATTGGCCCATTCGTCCCAAATATGGTTGTTGCGGTCTTTCAACCAATTCTTGTCGGTGATGCCTTTGATGAAAAATTCCAATTCCGACGCGACCAGGCGGAAGGGGACCTTTTTGGTCGTGAGCAGCGGGAAACCCTTGCCCATGTCATGCTCGAACATCGCCCCGGCAATGGCCAGGGTATCGACGCCCGTCCGGTTTTCCTTTCTCGTCCCGTTCTCAATGATGTTTTTGACGATTCCCAGGTAATTCTGCATATGCGGGTGGGTGGTTAGCGCCTTGTATTATATGGCCATTGGCAATATAAATCCAACGCGGATAAACGGTGGATATTTGACGCGCCGGGCGTTTCTTTTGGCTGGGCATTTTGCTATAGTTATAGGGAATTATTCAAACTTTATGTTTCGTCGCGGAGAGGGTTTTGAGTTGTCGCTTGGCGGCAGCATCGTACGGTTCAAGGAAATGGCGCGCGCGCCTCTTTCTGAAGAAGAGCGCGAGGTTAGGTATCGGAACGAGAGGGATCTGCAATCTGGTCTTGGCGTTCTGAGGCGAATGAGAACGATGGCGTTGGAATCCGAGGATCCGGTCGGCCGCCAGACGGCGCTGGTCGAAGCGCATGCATTTTCCGATCGCATGGCGGAAACCATCCTTGAACAGGCTCTCCGCGAACGCCCGCTTGCGACCGGTCGCGATTTTTTAAACGAGGTCGAGGCGCTTAAGGAAAAATTCGCCAGCCATGACGCCAATTCGGTGCATGGTTTGCCGCCGCAGTTTTCCGTGAAGAATCTTTATCGGGCGGCGGATGACATGCTTGTTCGCGTCGAAGAAAAAGCCGGTTCGTTCAGGGCGCCGGATCGCAAGCTTGATGGCGCCGAACTGCAATACGTCCTTCAGGAGTTTCTTGTCGGCACTAATGACCTGTCGGTCGATTATCGCGATAAAATTTTTGATGACGGCGTGAAGGTCGGCGGTATTCTGAGCGGTGGCGCCGTTTTTCTGGAACTGGCAAAAAAGATCGTTGAACGGTTCGGCGAACCGTCCCTTAAACTTGATACTTTTGTGGTTGCCGTCGACAAAGAAAAGAAGCGAACCGCTTTTGAGGCCGGCGCGTCGGACGAAGACGTCCGTTTGGTCGTGTTGACGGACGACATGATCGATAAAGGCGGGACGATGTTGACCGCCCTCTGGGCGGCGGGCGGGCAATTTCCCCGGGCAAAGATATGTTCCGGAAAGGGGATCGATTACCCGGGCGGCTTTGAAGAACGGCGCGTTCAAAAATTTATGTCCCACCTGTCAGCGCTGTTCTATAATTTTGCGGACTTGGCGGAAGAGGGGCGTGACGACGAGGCGATGGCGATCTATCGGCAGGCGGAAGCATACGCCGCCGAAAATAACGT
>JAHFIF010000006.1:638-1482 GCA_023246535.1 bacterium | reverse complement strand
TCCATGCAGCGCGGCTGGCATTTGATCAAGGCGCGGCTTGACGGCCGTTTGGATAAAGCGGCGTAAGTTGACGTCATCGCGGCTTTGTGATACAGTATTTGACTGGACATGTTGATATTCAACATGTCCTTTTTTATACCTCGAAATACTAACGCCACGGGCCATTGGCACGTGCTAAAAGCAATATGTCTAACCCCATCGTTCAAGCGATCAAGCAGATCTGCGACGAAAAGCAGCTGTCGGCGGAAGCGGTGCTCGAAACCGTCGAAGCCGCGCTCGCCGCCGCTTACCGCAAGGATTTCGGCGAAAAGAACCAGAACGTGAAGATCGTGTTCGACCCGGAGACGGGGAACATGCGCGCTTTCGACATTAAGACCGTTGTCGAGAACGAGCTTTACGAGAAGTACGCCAAGGAAGAGGAAGAGCGCAAGAAGGCGGCCGAAGAAGCCGCGGCCGCGGGCGTTAAGCCGGAAGAGAAAAAAGAAGAAAGAAAGATTGAGGCGCCGAAACTGAATGAGGACGGCACGCCGGTCGTTGAGGAGCCGGTTTTCAACCCGAAGCTGAATTTGTCGCTCGCCCAGGCGCGCGAAATAAAGAAAGACGCCGAGCTCAATGAAGAATTGAAGCTGGAATTGGAGATTCCGGCCGCTTTCGGCCGCATGGCCGCGATGACGGCCAAGCAGGTGATCACCCAGCGTTTGCGCGAAGCCGAACGCAACATGGTCTACAACGAAATGAAGGGCAACGAAGGCCAGCTCGTCATGGGCGCGGTCCAGCGCCGCGACGGCCGCTTGGTCCTCGTCGACCTGGGCCGCATTGCCGCCATCATGCCGCCGGAAGAGCA
>JAHFIF010000006.1:0-628 GCA_023246535.1 bacterium | reverse complement strand
GAACGCATCAAAGTCTTCGTCAAATCGGTGACCCTCGGCATCCGCGGGCCGCAGGTGGTGGTTTCGCGCGCTTCGGAAGAATTGGTCAAGAAACTTTTTACTTTGGAAATCCCCGAAGTGTCGTCCGGGACGGTCGTCATCCACAACGTCGCCCGCGAAGCCGGATCGCGCTCCAAGGTGTCCGTCTCTTCGGCGCAGGCGAACATCGATCCGATCGGTTCCTGCATCGGCCAGCGCGGCACCCGCATTCAAACGATCATTTCGGAATTGGGCGGCGAAAAGATCGACATCATCCAGTACTCGGAGGACGCGGCCAAATACATCGGCATGGCGCTCGCGCCGGCCAAGGTCGGTTCGGTCGAGTTGAATGACGCCGAAAAGATTGCGACCGTTACCGTGCCGGCCGACCAGCTGTCGCTCGCGATCGGCCGCGGCGGACAGAATGTTCGCCTCGCCTCCTCGCTGACCGGCTGGAAGATCAACATTCTCGATTCCGGCGTGCCGGCCGAGCTCAGCTCGGCTGCGGCTGTCGTCGAGGCGTCGCCCGAGGCCGCGACCGAAGCCGCGCCCGAAGAAGCCGCCAAGGAAGAAAAAGTTGAAGAAACGAAAGAATAAGCGCCAAGAGTCC
>JAHFIF010000152.1 GCA_023246535.1 bacterium | reverse complement strand
CCCGCGGCGCGGTTGCGGAGCTTTTGCGCACCCTCGGCGCGATGACCATCGGCCAGCGCGGCGCGATGGAATCGCTGCAACAGGGGCGCGAAGACCTCATCATCGCCGGTATCGGCCTCACGTTGGCGACGATGGATGTGTTTGGCGTGGACCGCCTGACGGTGAGCGACGCCGGCATCCGGGAAGGCCTGATGCTGGCCGCGATGGAAGGCGAAGTGCCGGTGGAGCAAGTATGAGACCGCTTTTTTATCTCGCCTGTTTTGTGATGCTCGCCGCGTTTGGCGACGCGCATTACTTCGCCGTGAAAAAAGGGAACGAAAAATACCGCGCGGGCGATTTCGCCGCCGCCGAAAAGCATTACGCAGAGGCGCGGGAACAAAATGATTCCGAAACCGCGCGCTACAACCTTGGCGCGGCCCTTTATCAGGAAAAAAAATATGGCGAGGCCGCGAAATTATTCGGCTCCGCGGCGGAATCGAAAAACGCTTTGGCCGGGAAATCGACGCGCAACCTCGCCGATGCGCAAAACGAATTGGGCGGTGAACTCCTGAAAAAGGGCGATACCGGCGCGGCCCGGCAAAATCTGGAAGGGGCCGTTGCCGCTTACCGGAAAACGCTTCTGGCCGATCCCGCGAAAATTGAGGCAAAACACAACATGGAGATCGCCCTAAAGCGGTTGGAGGATTTGAAGGAAAAGGAGCGGAAGAAAGAAAAGAAGGAACAAGAAAAGGAAGACAAAAAAGACGATAAAGACAAGCAGCCGGATAAAGGGAATAATAAGAACGAAAGCAAGCAAGGCCAAGCCCGCCCGAACGAAGAGGAACCGAAGTCCGGCGCCGGAGGGATGAGCAAGGAGCAGGCTGACCAGATATTGGCGAACCTCGCGCGGCGCGAGGAAACGGCAAAGCGCGACAAGCGCCAGCAAAAAATGCAGGAACGGGAAGCGGAGAAAGATTGGTGAACTCGCACGGCGCAACGCTCGCGGTGATCGGCGGCAGCAGGGCGTATGATCTGTGGCGCGATAACGGATTTGGGAAAGAAGGAAAAAAGGAAATTGTTAAAACGCCCTATGGCCCCGCCGCGCCGGCGCGCCTGTTCAGGGGGGATGGTTTCCATTATTGGTTTATGTCGCGACACGGCGAAAAGGGGTACGATACCGCCGCTGCCTATGTGAACTATCGCGCCAACATCTGGGCGTTGAAAAAACTGGGGGTTGAGCGCATCGTCTCATGGAGCGGGCCGGGCGCGGTTAATCCCGGCCTCGCGCCGGGAGATTTCGTCATTCCGCACGACGCGATGGATATGACGAAAAACCGCCCGTCGAATTTTTTTGAGGGTACGGGTCTCGGCTTCATCCGGATGAGCCAGCCGTTCTGCCCCGAAATCCGCGCGGCGGCCATCGCCGGCATCGCGGCCACCGGCGCGGCCGCGCGCGACGGCGCGGTCTACATTTGCACCGAGGGGCCGCGCCTGGAAACCCCGGCGGAGATAAGGATGTTCGGCCAATGGGGCGCCGATCTGGTGGGCATGACGCTGTTGCCGGAGGCGTTTCTCGCGCGGCAGATGGAGATGTGTTACGCGGCGGTTTGCTATATCACCAACTATGCCGAAGGGGTGGTTGCGCGCGAGTTCCGCGAGGGGGAACTTTTCGAGGGGATGTTAAGCGCCGCGGAAAAGGAAAAAGTGGAGGACGCGGTATCGCGTTTTCCCGGCATGATGGCCGAAACGCTGCACCGCTTGTCCCGGCGCGGCCGGGGGTGCAAGTGCGGCGTCTCGATGGAGCGCTACCGGCGCGAGGGGCGCGCCGGCGATCTTTTGCAATTGGCGAAGGATTGCGCGAAGAAGCGATGATCGTTCGGGGAAAAAAATAACACTTGCCTATTTAATACCAGATAATATAGTTTGAATCCGATGTTGTATGGGCAATATGTCAGCGGGGGGCTATGGCTGAAGCGTTAAAGCGCGGGGGGGATGCGGAAAGCAGGCGCATCATCCTGATCGTGGAAGACGACGAAGTT
>JAHFIF010000005.1 GCA_023246535.1 bacterium | reverse complement strand
AAGGCAAATTTTCAAATCAGTGGATTGATCAAATATGTCGATCGAGTCATTGTTCCACGAGGCGGTTCCCAATGAACCGTTCATCCGTCCCGCGCTGCAGCCGTACGAGATAAAGCGACGGGATGGAAATTTTGTCGCTTGCCTGCCGGTTGCGGGCCGCGTTGATGCTAGTGGCAAAGCCCGCGCCGAAGTATTCAGCGAAAAAGTTTTTGATACCGAAGAAGAAGCGTACCAGGCGGTTGCCGAAGCGAGAAAGGCTTTCGAGCTTGCACAGTTGAATTGAGCAAAATAAAAAACATCCTCCGCCTTTGGCGGGGGATGTTTTTTATTATTTTACTTTGAACGCCGCGCTGACGGTTTTGCCGCCGGCGATGAACGGCGGGTCGATCTTCAGATCGAAGATCCCGTTATTGTCGCCGTCGGCGTGGATCTCGGCGATATAGCTGCGTCCTTTGACAACAACGGCGTCGATTTTCATGTTCATTGTTTCCGGGAAGAGAATAACGTTGCTGGCGCCGACGGTCTTGTTGGTCACCGCGTCGCGGATGACGACAAAACCATGGATCGGGAGCGCGACCTTGTCGATGACGACCGTGTCGCCGGCCGGTTGCGGCGAACTGACCGTGAGCGCCGGCATGGTTCCGGTTTGAACGATCGGCGGGTTGGGTTTAGAGGCTGTTGGCGTTGTCGCTTGGTTGATCGGCGTTTGGCCGGGCGGCGTTTTGGCGCCGGGCTTGCGCGTCAGCGCGAACGCGATGATGAGTCCGACGACAACGACGATAATGGCGAGGATGGTTAATTGGCGTTTCATAGTCTTTCATTATATACCAAAACACCCCCGTTGTGGCGGGGGTGTTTTCAGGTTCAGTTACTTGGCGGCTTTAACGGCGGCCGGCTTGGTCTTTTTGACCTTCTTGGTCGCCTTGATGCAGGCGGCGCAGACCAAGACCTTTTCACCGTCCACGCGGCGCATTTGCAGGTTCACGTTCTGGCGGCGCTTGGTGGCGATGTGCGAGTGGCTGCGGGAGACGCTGGTCATGAAACCGCGCTTGCAGTTGGAGCATTGTCGAGCCATATGGGTAGTATTTGAGTTTAGGGATTAGGGGTTAGAGATTAGTGCTATCTCAAGTAGAGCCGAATATATCATGATCCCGAACTTTATGCAAGGGTTGATTCATGCTAGTGTATTTAGACATTGGTTATTAGATATTCGCCATTTCCCCCCCCCATGCCCATCCAGCTGCTCGCGCAAAATCCGCTCTATTTCGTCGTTTGGGTCGCGGCCATCCTGGTCGCGCTCACTTTTCATGAGTTTTCTCACGCCTTGGCCGCGCATTTGTTGGGCGATCAGACCGCCAAGCGCATGGGGCGGCTTTCGTTGAACCCGCTGGTGCACTTGGATCCGATCGGTTTTTTGGCGCTGGTGCTGATCGGTTTCGGCTGGGGCAAACCGGTGCCGTACAATCCGTACAATCTGCGTTATCCCAAGTGGGGGAGCACGATGGTCGCCGCCGCCGGCCCGATCTCGAACATCATCATGGTCGTTATTTTCGGCTTGATCCTTAAATACGTCGGCCCGTTCCTGCCAAACGGCAATTTGCTCATTGAATTTCTCGTCCTGCTGATCGAACTCAATTTGATCCTCTGTCTTTTCAATCTCATTCCCGTTCCGCCGCTCGACGGCTCGAAGTTCCTGCTTTCGGCCCTGTCCGCCCCCAAACATTATAAGGCGCGCTTTCTTCTGGAAACCCGCGGCCCGATGATCCTCCTCGGCCTCATCCTCCTCGACAGCCTTTCCGGCCTGAATCTTCTCTCGGGAATTTTTTCGCTGGCCATTAATTTTACGCTGAAGTTTTTTGCTTAAACGTTTTTTGCGCTGTCTTGACAGTCTTTTGCGATTGTGGTGACATGGCGAATTCCAAAACGCGGTGTTTTGGATGTTCGGCACTTTAAAAAAGAAAGAGGTGCGAATTTGGAAGTCGCTGAAAATCAAGAAATACTCAGGGCGCATTTTCCCGAATGCATGCGGCACCTGAAAGCGGAATTCGATTCGGTGGTTCCGCGCGGGACAAAAGGGGTGTTCGACCAGTATCGGCCGATCGCCGATTTTTGCAAGGTCACCGCCGTCACGGTCAGCCGTTGGTTTCGCGAAGGCGATTCCAATCCGATCGGCGATACGTGGATCAAAATGATCTGCTACTTGGACCTGATCGGTTATAAGGTGATCGAGCTGGAAAACATGGGCAAGACGTTCCGGCATATCGCCGAGATCGTCGGCTACGGCCTCATGACCGGCGAACAGGTCCTGGTTGAACTCGACTACAGCCAAAGCTCAAGGCTCAAAATGATCCTGACCGGCGAGATCGGCATCTCCGACGGCCGGTCGCAGAAAATGTACGACATTTGGAAGGCGCGGCATGCCGAACTTGATGTCGTTAAGGCCAAGATGCAGGAGCGGTATCGCAAACACACGATCCGTCCGGCTGTTGTTCCCATTGCATCAAGCGCGCCGTTGGTTCTCGCGCGCGCTATGCCGAGTCGCGAACAGGCGCTCGTGAGTATCATGGAAGGCATTACATCCCTTCTTGATGAAGCAGTCGGCGACCAAGCCGACCCCCGCGTTCTGATCGGTCTGAATCCGGCGACCAAGAAAGCAATCCTGCATTTCTCGGCGCGCCTCAGCGCGATCAGTTCAAAGCTGATCGTTCCCGGTAATGGCTAAGAAAGGAGTTGTCCTTGGCTATCGAGAAACAATATCGCGCGGTCGTCCAAAAGGTGATCCGCGACGGTCCGCACGGCGATTATGCCGTGGCTCGTTCCGACGAGCTTGGCTCGGTTACCTTTTCGCTGGACCGCAAGGTTTGGCAAGAAGATGACCGGCCCGAATCGGGGATGTTCGTCATCCTCTCTTTGATCAGAAAGAAGCGTGCCGGGTGGCGCGCTTTGTACGGCCGGTTCGTCAAACCGGACGATGAGCGAGAAACAAGCAACAGCAGCAAAGCAACAGTAGCAAAAAGGAGCACCGAGCAATGAAGAAGCCAGTCGCAATGACCCTGAAGTTGGCCGAACTCAAGACCAACCTGTACGTCCGGCAAACCCTGAATCACGACCGCGTCGAGATGTTCGTCGGTCTCATCCAGGCCGGCGTTGAACTGCCGCCACTCGCGGTCAATACCGAGGGTGAGATCATCGACGGGCGCCACCGCAAGGAGGCTTACGAAATCTGCGGCATCCAGGACGTGAAGGTCGAGGTGTACGACATCACCGAGCAAGCGGAACTGATTGCCGCCGCCTATAAGGCCAATGACGGCGGATCGTTGCCGCCGTCTTCCGCCGACACCGAGCATACGATCATGCTTCTGCTCAAGAACAATATTACCAAGAAGCGCATCGGCGAAATGCTGGGCTTGCCGCCGGCGATCGCGCGAACCTACGTGAACAGCGTTCAGTCGAAGCTGAACCGTCTCGCCGTTCGCAACGCCGCCGAAGCCGTGGCCGAAGGGAAAATGTCGGTTCCCGCCGCCGCCGAGCACTTCGGCGTCGAGATCGACACGCTCAAGGACCACATCAAGGGCGTGAAGGGGCCGCGGTCGAAGAAGGGTGTTCAGGAGCTGCAGGTACAGGTAACCACGACCCATCGCTCGCTGTCGTCAAAGAACGCCGCCCTCATGCGCAGCGTTATGGCCAAGTACCAGGACGGCGACATGTCCAGGAAGCAGGTGCTCGCGATCATCGAGCATATCGAGAATCTCCAGAAGAAGGGGAATCGCAGTATCGCCGACTGGAAGGCTCGCTTCCTGGCGCTCGACGGCGAAAAGTCCGAAGCCGCGTAGTTAGCGGAACGCAATCGACCGGGGAAATCGCTTTAAGCGGTTCCCCGGTTTTTCTTTTTCGCGACGATGGCGGGTTGACATCCGCAAAAAATTTTGTTAACTTTACGCGTTATTGAAATTTCGAAAGTTCTTCAAAATGCGAGGGAAAAAATGGATCAAACAGCAAGCATTGCCTTTCAAGGCGACGATGTTTCGCGTCCGGTCAAAGACCGCCTGAAAAGCGGGATCGAACGGGCGCGGGCTGCGATGGCGCGGGGCGCGGGCAATGACGACGCCTACGCGCTGCGTCCCGACCAGATCAGCGTCTTTCAGGACATGATCGAATTCCTCGCCGACGCGGCCGAACGGCAAGCGTCGGACGAGCTGGCGATGGGCCGGATCATCCTGCCGTCGCGCACCGGGAAAACCGTGGTCGCCGGCAAGTGCCTGGCGGCTTGCGGGTTGACCGCCACCTTCATTGTGCCGACGAAAACGCTCCTGGAGCAGGCGGTCATCGATCTGACGGTTCTGCTGCCGAACGTGCCGGTCGGCTATTATTATGCCGACGGGAAAAACATTGTCGCGCACGGGGTCAACGTCATCACCTACCAGAGCCTGATCGGTTTTTGGGAGGCGGACGGCCAGCTGCCGGAAGAATTGGCAACCTCGGCCGTGGTGTTCGCCGACGAAGGGCATACCTCAATGACGGCGAAGAGAATGGAAGCGCTGACGCGCGGCTTTGACGCCGACGCGCCGCGCCTGGCCATGACCGCGACCCCCGACTATAACTTCGACCGCATGTTGGAAAAGTATTTTCCGGCGCTCATCCACGAGCTCTCCTTGGCCGAAGCCATGGAGCTCGATCTGCTGGCGCCGGAGCGGACGTGGGTGTATGAGGTCGATGTCGACGCTTCCCAAGTTCGCATGATCGCCGGCAGTTACGACGGCGGCGATATCGGCAGCATCATGTCGGCGGCGCCGTTCTTCAAAATGGCGCAGCTCATCAGATACAGCGAGGAGAACATCAATCGTTCGACCTTGATCTGCTGCGCTTCGCGCCAGCAGGCGAGCGACTTGCTCGCGTACCTCATCAAGTTTCGTCCCAAGGGACGCCCGCTCCCGGCGCTGATCGACAAAGACACGCCGAAAGACGACCGTCGCCGGATCATCGAGGCTTACGAGCGCGGCGCGATCGACACAATCATCAACGTGCGCGCCATGCTTATGGGCTGGAATTCGCCGCGCTGCAAGGTCCTGATCGACCTGGCGCCGTCGACCTCGCACGTGCTGGCGATGCAGAAGTATTTCCGGCCGATGACCAAGTGGGGCGACGAAGAAGCGCGCATCTACATCATCATGCCGTCGAGTCTGCCCAAGATCCCGCTCCTGCCGACCGATTTCTTTTTGTACGGCAGCGGCGAATACGAATGCGGCGAGCTGATCGCGCCCGGCGCGCGCAAAAAGCGCGAGGACGGGGAGAACGAAGTGAAACATCGCCTGACCCCGGTCGCCGGCGTTTCGCTCAAAAGCCGGATCGTGCTCTCGCAAAAGTTCGAGCGTCCCAAGCTCGATCCCAAAGATCGCGAACAGCTTCGGGCGGTCTGTCTGTCTAATCCGGCCATCGGGCCGGGCCGGATCTGCGGCTACAACGCTTTTCGCTGGCTGTATTTCAACCACGAATTGTTCAAGGGTCACGGCTGGCAGCTGCTGCGTTTCATCGGCGTGGCTTCCGACAAGATGAAGTACTTGAATTTCATGGCCGGGCTCTTTGCCGAAGCCGCCCGCAACAAGTATTTCGAGATCGTCGGCATGAGCGTGGGGGAGCAGCGGAACGTTGATGACGTGAGCTGCTACGATGACGCCGCGCTTTTCATCGCCATGATCTGTCGCGGCAGCAATTGCGAAGACGAGGACATTCAAGCGTCAAGCCGCGGGCTTTTCGGTCCGGCGGCGATCCCGGCTCCGGATGAGTGCCTGGACATGAAAGAAATGAGGTTCAGCGTGATGGCGGCCATGGCCAAGCTGCCGTGGAACCAGAAGCTGGTCATCCAATATCGGTTCGGTCTTAACGGATACGACGAATTGTCGACGGAGGAGATTGCCGAGCGTTTCAATATCTACCGCCGCAGCGTTTCCCGCGGGCGGGTCTGGCAGATCGCAAGGAAGGCCGAAAGGCAGCTGCGGCACCCGGCGAGGAAAAAGTTCCTTAAGATCTACCGCGAGCGATAGACAATCCGGCCGTAATCCCAAACCAGGGGTTGCGGCTTTTCTTTTTGGCTTAAAATGGTGTATCATTGATATTCCCAGTGCGGGGTTGACCCCGCACCTTGCGGACATTGTGGTTAGATATGAGGCTTATTTATTGAAAAATGCGCTTGGTTGCGGAACGTATACTCAAGCACCGCAGAAAAGCTTAGAGTCAGCTAAAAACGGCTGTATCGCAATGTTGTGGATGTCCTCAAGGTGCGGGGTTGACGCAAAAAACTGCCTGTGGTAATCTCTCACTAACAAACGAGAACTGTCGTTTATTTTTATTCTCACATGCCTACCATCAATCAACTCGTTCGCAAAGGACGCCGCATCATCAAGCGCAAATCAAAGACGCCTGCTTTGCAGTTCGTCACCAATACCCTGGTCCGCTCCAAGACCGTGCTGCCGAAAGGCGCTTCGTTCAAGCGCGGCGTTTGCGTCAAAGTGACGACCATGACCCCGAAAAAGCCGAACTCGGCCTTGCGTAAGATCGCCCGTATCCGCCTTTCGAACGGCATGGAAGTTACGGCTTATATTCCCGGCGAAGGCCACAATTTGCAGGAGCACTCCATCGTCATGATCCGCGGCGGCCGCGTTAAGGACTTGCCTGGCGTCCGCTATCACATTGTTCGCGGCATTTACGACACTCAGGGCGTCGCCGACCGCAAGGGCAGCCGTTCCATTTACGGAACCAAGCGTCCTAAGGCCGCCAAGAAATAACTTTACCTATGCGACACAAGAAAGCACCTAAGCGCGAAATCGCGGCCGACCCGAAGTTCTCTTCGACGACTTTGGCCAAATTCATCAATTACATGATGGAAGGCGGCAAGAAGAACACGGCCACCAAGGTTGTCTATGACGCCATGGATATCGTGGCCGAAAAGACCGGCAAGAACGCGATCGACGCCTTTGAAGAAGCTATTAAGAACGTTTCCCCGGCCGTTGAGGTCAAATCCCGCCGCGTCGGAGGCGCCAACTACCAAATTCCGATCCCGGTCCGCGGCGAACGCCGTCTTTCGCTGGCTTTCCGCTGGATGATCGAAGCGGCCAAATCCCGCAAGGGAAAGCCGATGGCGATCAAAATTGCCGAAGAAATTTCTTCGGCGGCCGCCAACGAAGGCACGGCCGTCAAAAAGCGCGCCGACGTCCACCGCATGGCCGAAGCCAACCGCGCCTTTGCGCATTTCGCTAAATTCTAAATTCAAGAAATTAAAAAGGGTTTAGGGCCGAGGGGTTAGAGGTTAGACCGACTAATCTCCGACGCCTGAGCCCTGAACCCTATTTTTTATGTCCCGCGAATATCCAGTCGATAAATACCGCAACTTCGGAGTCATCGCCCACATCGACGCCGGCAAGACCACCGTCTCCGAGCGCATTCTTTTTTATACCGGCAAGAAGCACAAGATCGGCGAAGTGCACGAGGGCGAGACGACGATGGACTGGATGGAACAGGAGCGCGAGCGCGGCATCACCATCACTTCCGCCGCCACCACTTGTTTTTGGAAAGGACACCGCTTGAACCTCATCGACACCCCGGGCCACATCGACTTTACCGTCGAAGTTAAGCGCTCGCTGCGCGTGTTGGACGGCGCGGCCGTCATCTTTGACGGCGTGGCCGGCGTTGAACCGCAGTCCGAGACCAACTGGCACTACGCCGACGACTACAAAGTCCCGCGCGTCTGCTTCATCAACAAACTCGACCGCACCGGCGCCGATTTCTACAAGGACCTTAAGTCGATCCATGACCGCTTGACGCTCAATGCGTATCCGCTCCAGCTCCCGATCGGCACCGAGGACGGTTTTAAGGGCGTTGTCGACCTCATTAAAATGAAGTCGTACGTTTATTACGATGAAATGGGCAAGGACATTCGCGAAGAGCCGATCCCGGCCGACATGGTCGAGCTCGCCAAGGAATGGCGGACCAAGATGATCGAAAAGATCGTTGAACAGGACGAGGCCGCCATGAATAAATTCTTGGCTGGCGAAACTCTTTCCGAAGACGAGATCAAGACGCTGATCCGCAAGGGGACCTGTAAGTTCGAATTCGTCCCCGTGCTTTGCGGCTCGGCGCTCAAGAACAAGGGCGTGCAATTCCTCCTCGACGCGATCGTCGATTATCTGCCGTCGCCGGAAGACATCGGTTCGATCAAGGGCACCGATCCGGACGATCATGACAAGATCATTGAACGCAAACTGACCGACAGCGAACCGCTCACGGCCATCATGTTCAAGATCGCCGCCGATCCGTTCGTCGGCAAGCTCTGCTTCTTCCGCGTCTATTCGGGCACGCTCAAAGCCGGCTCTTATGTTTTGAACACCGCCACCGGGGAGCGCGAGCGCATCGGCCGCATTGTCCGCTTGCACGCCAACACCCGCGAAGACATCGATGAAGTTTTCTCCGGCGACATCGCCGCCGCCGTCGGCCTCAAGAACACCTTTACCGGCCACACTCTTTGCGACGAGAATAATCCGATCCTCTTGGAAAAATTCACCTTCCCCGAACCGGTCATCTCGCTCGCCATCGAGCCGAAGACCAAGGTTGACCAAGAAAAAATGGGCATCGCGCTTTCCAAGCTGGCCGAAGAAGATCCGACCTTCCGCGTCCGCACCGACGAAGAGGTCGCGCAAACGATCATCTCCGGCATGGGCGAATTGCACCTCGACATCATCGTCGACCGCATGAAGCGCGAATTCAAGGTTGAGTGCAACGTCGGCGCGCCGCAGGTCGCCTACAAGGAGCGCTTGAAAAAGGCGGCCGAAGGCGAAGGAAAATACATCAAGCAAACCGGCGGTCGCGGACAGTACGGGCATTGCCGCGTGCGCGTCGAACCGGGAACGTTTGGCACGGGGTTTGTCTTTGAAGATGAAACCACGGGCGGCTCCATTCCCAAAGAGTTCATCAAGCCGATCGGCAAGGGCGCCGAAGAAGCGCTGGAGCGCGGCGTTTTGGCCGGCTATCCGGTCATCGACACCAAGGTCACCGTTTTCGACGGTTCCTACCACGATGTCGACTCCAACGAAATGGCCTTTAAAATTGCCGGTTCGATGGCGGTTCAGGATGCCGCCAAGAAAGCCGGCGTTTCGATCCTTGAGCCGATCATGAAGACCGAGGTCATCACCCCGGAGAACTTCATGGGCGAAGTCATTGGCGACCTCAACTCGAAGCGCGCGATCATCAAGGAAATGCGCGATCGCGGCGGCATGAAGATCATCGACGCCGACGTCCCGCTCTCCGAGCTCTTCGGCTACGCCACGTCATTGCGTTCGATGACCCAGGGCCGCGCCAGCTACTCGATCGAATTCTCCCACTACTCGGACGTTCCGAAGAACGTGGAGGCCCAGATCGTCGAAGGCAAACGGAAATAATTTTGAACTTGAAAAGACCTCCGCCCAGCCGGAGGTCTTTTTCGTTGCTTCGGGAGAATGTATAATCAAGCCATGAAACGCTCCGCCTTCACGCTGGTCGAACTCTTGGTCGTCATTTCGATCATCGGTTTGCTTTCCACCGTCGCCGTCGTGGCGACTAATTCTTCGCGCAATAAGGCGAGGTATGCGCGAACGATCGCCGATATGGAGCAGATCGCCAAAGCCGTGGAACTTCAGTACTCGACCACTGCCGGCGTCTACCCGGCTGACCAGAGCCCTGGGACATTTCCTCCGGAGCTCGCCCCCTACATGGCCGCCTGGCCGAAACCGGCGTGCGCTAATTGGTATTACGATTGGCAGAATTGGAGCTCAGGGAATGTCATTGAAATAAGCGCGGCAATTCCCGGAGTCGGTTATCCGTTTTATTATTGCATTTATGCCGCGCCCGGTTATGCCTGCAGCGGCCTTTACGAGATAACCTCTTACGCGTCAAAGGCGATAACTTGCAGCGAGATGTAAATGCGACGCGGCGGCGAATTCTTTCGGGCAGAAAAAAGAGCGCCGGGTGGGGCGCTCGCGAGCGGGGTGGTCATCATGCGGGGTTGCGTCCTTCCGGCGCATGTTGTTCTTTGAGCACTCGCTCCAGTTCGCTGAGACTGGTGACGAAGATGACGTCGGGGTTGCCGATGTGTTCGTCGCGCGGGCCGAGAATGATGAGTTTGGGCCGGGGTCGAATGGCGACGAAGTCGTCCAGAAAATGGTCCGGAATGTGCTCGGTCGCCAAAACGACGAAGTGCACGGTCGGGGTGCTGGGACTCCTGATCCACGCAATGGCGTTCTCGTGCTTGTCGTAAAAGCGGTGGCTGCAATGTTTTTGCAGGTAGCGGCTGTCCTTCACGCGCCGCTCCAGCATTTTGTTGCTCGTAATGAACAATAATGATCGATGCGTCATGGCTCCCTCCATTGGCTTTCTCTCATTAATACGGCGGCTTGTCAAAATTTTCCGCAACGAACAAAACCGCCGGCCGGCGGTTTGTCGTGGGGTTTGGCCTCCGCGCTTAACGGAGGCGATTGTATTATAAATAATTGGAAAATATTTTGGCAAGTGGGCGAAGCGCTGGGCTTAGCGGACAAGCCATGGTAAAATGCCGGCGTCAATCATGCGTTAAAAAATATAAATATGAAAAATAATAATTCTTTGATCATCATCGTCACGGCGGCCTTGCTTGGCGTCATGGGGGTCGGTTACGTTTCTTTGCAAGCGCAGCAGCAAACAGGCTTTGCAGTTCTCGGCGATCAAATTTCCGCCGTGGCGGCCAAGGTTGCCGCCATGCCGGTCGGACCGGTGACGGCGATTCCCGCCAAGACGGCGCCGGTCGTTTCCTGCGCTTACATTAACGAGGGCTACGGTTTTCTGGCGACAAAATCATGGACGATCAGCAATGGTTTGTGGTCGATCGATATTTCCAAATGGCTTCCGAAAGCGGTGACGGGGAGTGAAATGACGCGCGGCGTTGCCGCGACGCGGTCGACGGATCCGCGAACGATATTTTTTAGCACGCGTCTCGGCGACGGCCAAGAGCTGACGAGCCGGATCTATTCCTTTAATCTCGATACGCACAACCTGGTCAAAGTATTCGAGTCGACCTTTAAAGACGGAACGATCCTTCATGTCCGCGGTTTTGACGGGAATAAATTGGTTATTTTGCGCGAAGGGGTTGATAATTCTCCTGGTCCGTGCGCGCCGGAATGGGGGACGGTCGGCTATTTCAGCCTTGATATCGCGGTTTCCGGAGCCTCGCTCGCCGCTTATCAAGTGCCGCAATGTTTGGTTGACTTGGCCGTTGCCAAGGGGCAGGCTTGCGCCGATGAGATCAGTGCGGCGGAAAATTCGGCCTACGGCGACAATCCGGACGGCGGCACGGCACGATAGAATATTTAAAAAGAGCCCCTTATGGGGGTTCTTTTTGTTTTTTGCGGATTTTCATTATAGAGTATAGGCATATGGCAAAAATCATCGGTTCTATATATAGAAGGGCGTTAAAGCCTATTCTTTTCTTGTTCGACGCCGAGCAGATCCATGACTTGTTTACGAGCGTTGGAATTTTGCTGGGAAAATTTAAAGCGACGCGCGCCGTCACGCGTTGGCTTTTTGCCTATAAAAATCCGCGGCTGGAACAGACGGTGCTGGGAATAAAATTTGCGAATCCGATCGGCCTTTCGGCCGGGTTCGACAAGGACGCCAAGCTGACCGACATTATGCCGGAAGTCGGCTTTGGTTTTGAGGAGGTCGGTTCCATTACCGGCGAGCCGTGCGAAGGCAATCCCAAGCCGCGCTTATGGCGGCTGCCGAACCTCGGATCGCTGGTCGTGCATTACGGACTGAAGAATGAGGGCTGCGTCAAGATCGCGGCGCGCCTGGCGGCGAAAAAATTCAAACTCCCGATCGGCACCAACGTGGCCAAGACCAACAACGTCGCTTGCGCCGAAACGCAGGCGGGGATCGCGGATTACGCCAAAGCTTTTGCGGCGCTATCCGACATTGGCGATTATTTCACAGTCAACATCAGCTGTCCCAATGCTTACGGCGGCGAACCGTTCGTCGATCCGGTCCGCCTCGAACAGCTACTGGCCCGGTTGGACGCGATTCCGACAAAAAAGCCCGTCTTTCTTAAGTTTTCGCCCGATCTGACGAACGAAACGGTGGATGCGCTGCTCAATGTTTGCGCCAAGCATCGCGTTCATGGGTTTATTTGTACCAACCTGACCAAAGAGAAAAAGGATGAAAACGAGATCCGGCTCAAGGGCGGTCTTTCCGGCCGCATGGTCAAACAGTTGTCCGATGACCAGATCGCCTACATCTATAATAAGACGCAGGGCAAGTATGTCATCATCGGCGTCGGCGGCGTCAGCTCCGCCAAAGACGCCTTCCGAAAAATTCAACTCGGCGCGACGCTGGTCGAGCTTATTACCGGCATGGTTTTTGAAGGGCCGCAGCTCATCGGCGAGATCAACCGCGGCTTGGTGCGGCTCATGGACCAGCGCGGCTATAAGAATATTTCGGAAGCGGTCGGGACGGGGGAGAAAAACATTTGACGCGCTGCGGAACATTTACTAAAGTATGACCCTATGGATGCAGAATTACTACAACGCGTTTTGAACCTCGCCGAAAAGACCGGCGACCGGATGATCATCGTGAACCCCGAAAGCGGGGAAGCGCATGCGGTCATGCCGCTCGACGCGTATGAAGAATTGGTCGATGGCGATGTTAGCCTGCGCGAGCTGCAAGAATGGTCTGGGGATAATGAAGAAGCGCCGGTCGAATTGGACGACTTCATGAATGAACCGGAAATAAAGATCGTGCCGGAAAAGACCGCGGCGTCCGTGCCGGCCGTTAAGGAAGAGGAGCTGGAAAAAATCGTCCAACACGATCTAGAGGTCATAAAATTGGCAGAACAGGGCCAAAAAGACGTGGAAGTTAACCCGCCGCTGGATGCTTTGGAGGATGAAGCCGATGAAGAGCAATACTACCTTGAGCCGCTTGAATAGCGGGGTACTTGCAAGGAATTTAAACCTCTGTTATACTCGTAATTACTTAATCCAAACTACAATTCATTCGTAACCAAGCCAATTTTTTTATTACAAACATATGGCAGAAGTCAAGAAGTTTGATCGCACTAAAACACACGTAAACATCGGTACCATCGGTCACGTTGACCATGGAAAGACGACCTTGACTGCCGCCATTCTTGCGGTTTTGGGCGCGCACGGCATGACCGCGCAAACCAAATCGATCGACCAGATCGACGCCGCTCCGGAAGAAAAGGCTCGCGGTATCACCATCGCCACCGCTCACGTTGAATACGAGTCCGCCACTCGCCACTATGCGCACGTTGACTGTCCTGGCCACGCCGACTATGTGAAGAACATGATCACCGGCGCCGCGCAGATGGACGGCGCGATCCTCGTTGTTTCGGCCGCCGACGGCCCCATGCCGCAGACCCGCGAGCACATTCTTTTGGCTCGTCAGGTCGGCGTCCCGTACATCGTTGTCTTCTTGAACAAGGTTGACATGGTTGACGACAAGGAACTCATCGACTTGGTCGAAGAGGAAATCCGCGATCTCTTGAAGAAATACGGCTTCCCCGGCGACACCACCCCGATCATCCGCGGTTCGGCGCTCAAAGCGTTGGAAAATCCGAAGGATGACGCCGCCTCCAAGCCGATCTTGGACCTCATCAAGGCCGTCGATGAATACATCCCGGACCCGGTTCGCGATACCGACAAGCCGTTCCTCATGCCGATCGAAGACGTGTTCTCGATCGAAGGCCGCGGCACCGTCGCCACCGGCCGCATCGAGCGCGGTGTCATCAACCTCAACGATGAAGTTGAAATGGTCGGTCTCTCCGACACCAAAAAGACCGTTGTCACCGGCATTGAAATGTTCAACAAGCAGCTCGACAAGGGCATGGCTGGCGACAACGCCGGTTTGCTCCTCCGCGGCTTGAAAAAGGAAGAAGTTGAACGCGGCATGGTCCTCGCCAAGGTTGGTTCGGTCACCCCGCACACGGAATTTGAAGCTCAGGTTTACACCCTGACCAAGGAAGAAGGCGGCCGTCACAAGCCCTTCTTCAAAGGTTACAAGCCGCAATTCTACATTCGCACCACCGATGTGACTGGCGAAGTTGAGTTGCCGGCCGGCGTGGAAATGGTCATGCCTGGCGACACCGTTAACATCAACGTCAAGCTCATCACCCCGGTCGCTTTGGAAGACAAGATGCGCTTTGCCATCCGCGAGGGCGGCAAGACGGTCGGCGCCGGCGCGGTTGTAAAGATTATCAAATAATATTGAATGAACCCCTGCCCCGAGGTTGATCGGGGCAGGGGATTCGCTTACTTACATGGCTGAAGAAAAAAAAGTTAAAAAGGAAGACGAGACCAAGAGCCGGATCCGCATTAAGATCCGCGCTTATGATCACAAGATCATCGATCAGTCGACCCGGATGATCATCGATACCGCCGAACGCTCGGGCGCCAAGGTCATCGGTCCGATCCCGCTTCCGACGGAAAAGAAGAAGTACACCGTGAACCGCTCGGCTTTCGTGCACAAGGACAGCCGCGACCAGTTTGAAATGCGCACGCACAAGCGCTTGGTGGACATCGTCGACCCGACCCCGAAAACGATCGACTCGCTGATGAGTTTGTCGCTTCCGGCCGGTGTTGACATTGAGATAAAAATGTAGTAAAAGAGACTAGAGCTTAGAGATAAGATTTTAGAAAACGCGTCTAAAGCCTTGTCTCTAAGCTCTACGACATAGAAACTAAGGCAAGCAGGTGCAACGAAGAAAGCTCCCGGGTCCAGTAGATGTGATTGGGGATAACCTTCGCGGGCAGCGGCAAGCCTATAGGGGTGCTAATTGAATTGGATTAAATCATTGCCTAACTCGCGTTAGAGTGGGGCTAGAGGACAATTGAACTGTTAACTAAGAACTTTTAACTTTTAGGCTATCACTAAAAGTTAACAGTTAAAAGTTAATAGTTCGCATGTCCTCTGGCCTTTTGCATTAAGGGCTTATAACTTAAGAAATCGTTACCACTATCGCAAATTTATTTGCGAATAAGTAACCAAAACCTAATGAAATTCTTACTTGGCAAAAAGATCGGCATGTCACAGCGGTTCCGTGCAGACGGTACCGTCGTTCCGGTTACCGTCATTTCCGCGACCCCGAACACGGTCACGGCTTTGCGCACCGTAGAAAAAGACGGCTACACGGCCGTCCAGCTCGGTTTCGGCGAACACAAAAAGCAGAATAAGCCGCTCGCCGGACACCTGAAGGATCTTCCGGCGGTCGAAACCCTTCGCGAGATCCGCGACCTGACCGGTTTCGAGCGCGGCGCGCAGCTGACCGTTTCGCAATTCGCCCTCGGCGAATCCGTTGATGTCGTCGGTTTCTCGAAAGGAAAAGGTTTTCAGGGTGTCGTGAAGCGCCATCACTTTGCCGGCGGTCCGCGCACGCACGGCCATAAGGATAACTCCCGCATGCCCGGTTCGATCGGCGCCGGCGGCAACCAGCACGTGTTGAAAGGCACGCGCATGGGCGGCCACATGGGCGACGAACGCGTCACGGTGAAAAATTTGGAAGTCATGGAGATCGACGAAGCCAAACACGAGATCGCGGTCAAGGGCGCCGTTCCCGGCGCGCGCGGCTCGCTCGTCATCCTGAAATTGACCGGCGATGATTCTTGGACCAAAGCAAAGTAATATGGCAAACCTTACAGCCAAGATCTACAATCAAGACGGAACCGAAGCCGGCGAGCAAAAGCTCGATCCGAAAGTTTTCGGCGTCAAAGCGAACAAGGCGCTGATCCACGAGATCGTGGTCGCGCAAGAATCGAATGCCCGCGAAACCATCGCCAACACCAAGACCCGCGCGGAAGTCCGCGGCGGCGGCAAAAAGCCTTGGAAGCAAAAGCACACCGGCCGCGCCCGTCATGGTTCGACCCGTTCACCGATCTGGAAAGGCGGCGGCGTTGTGTTCGGTCCGCGCTTGGGCCGCGTTTGGTCAAAGAAGGTCAACAAGAAGGCCAAGCAAGCGGCTTTGCGCATGGTTCTCTCCGACAAAGCGGCGGCGAACCAGATCATCGTGCTGACCGCGCTCGACCTGAAGGAATACAAGACCAAGGCCGTGGTCGCGCTTTTGAAGAATCTTCCGACCGATGGACGTAAGTCGCTGATCGCCATGCCGGCTGTTACCGAAAAAGTTTGGAAGTCGGCGGCCAACCTGAAGACGGTCACGATCTCGAAGACCGACAGCTTGAACATCGTCGATATCATGAAGAACAAATTCTTGATCATCACCGCCGATGGCGTTGCGGCATTAACCAAATCGCTTTCCTAAAATATGGCATTCCTTGATCGCCTTAAGGGCGGAAAGAAAACTGAAGAAACGAAGAAAGAACCCAAAGCCAAAAAGGCCGCGGCTGTTTCGGCGAAGACCGAAGACAAGGCTGTTGAAACGACGGTTGCCAAGCCGGCGGTTGCCAAGGTCGCCCCGCCCAAAGATTCGATCGCTTATCGCGTTTTGGTCCGCCCGATCATCTCGGAAAAAACCTCGCGTCTTGAAAAGGAGCGCCAGTACGCTTTTGTCGTCGCCGCGCGCGCCAACAAGGTTGAGATCAAGAAGGCGGTTGAAAAGCATTATCGCGTCCACGTCACCAAGGTCAACATCTTGAACGTCTTTGGCAAGTCCATTCGTTCGGGTCGCACGCTCGGAAAGCGCAGTGATTGGCGCAAGGCCTATGTGACCGTTAAGGCGGGCGAGACCATTACCTACTAATATGGCCATCATCCAGTACAAATCCACCATCAACTCGCGGCGCCATGCTTCGGTCGCCAGCCGCAAAGACCTGACCGACAAGCAGCCGGAAAAGGCGCTTTTGGAAATTAAGAAAAGCCACGCCGGCCGCAACAACCAGGGCAAGATCACGACCCGCCATCGCGGCGGCGGCGCCAAGCGCTATTACCGCATCATCGATTGGACGCGCCGTCAGTATGACGAGCCGGCCACGGTGATCGCGCTCGAATACGACCCGAATCGCACCGCGCGCATTGCGTTGTTGTCGTTCGCCAAAAGCCCGAAGATCTACATGCTCGCGCCGGAAGGCGTCAAAGTCGGGGATGTCCTGCTCTCTTCGCGCAACAAGATCGAAGCCAAGGCCGGCAACCGCATGCCGCTTGAATTCATTCCGGTCGGCATGAGCGTTCATGTTGTTGAACTTTCTCCGGGCAGCGGTTCCGAATTGGTCCGCTCGGCCGGGATCGGCGCGCAGCTTTTGGGCGTTGAAGGACGCTATGCGCAGATCAAGTTGCCGTCCGGCGAATCGCGCTTGGTTCCCAAGGAATCGTGCGCGACGATCGGCATGGTGGGGAACGCCGAACACCGTTTGATCCGCTTGGGCAAAGCCGGCCGCATGCGCCATAAGGGTTTCCGCCCGCGCGTTCGCGGCAAGGTCATGAACCCGGTTGACCACCCGCACGGCGGCGGCGAAGGCCGAAACCCGATCGGCATGAAATATCCGAAAACTCCTTGGGGCAAGCATGCGCTTGGCGTTAAGACCCGCAACGAGAAGAAGTGGTCTAATAAATTGATCATGCAGCGTCGCCCTAAGCGATAACCTTTTATATGTCTCGCAGTTCTAAAAAAGGACCATACATCAACGAGCGGCTGCTCGGCCGCGTCATGAAGCTCCGCCCCGGCGACAAGACCATTTTGAAGACCTGGGACCGAGCCAGCACCATTACTCCGGAAATGGTCGGTTTTACCATTGGCGTTCATAACGGCAAGACGCATGTGCCGGTCTACGTGATCGAGAACATGGTCGGCCACCGTTTGGGCGAGTTTTCCCCGACCTGCAAATTCACCCGCCATGGCGGAAAAATGCAAAAGGAACTTGAGACTAAGCAAGCGGAAACGGCCAAAGCCGCCGCGGCCGCGGTGCAAACCGCGTCGCCGGCGCCTAAGAAATAAATACTATGGATGTCCACGCCATCGCAAAATTTGTGAGAATGTCGCCGCGCAAGGTGCGCCTGGTCACAGGCATGCTCCGCGGTCTTAAGATTGATGCCGCGCGCACGCAATTGGCGTTCTTGCCGAAAGCCGCGGCGCTCCCGGTCTTGAAGGTGTTGAACTCGGCGGCCGCCAACGCGGTCAATAACTTCAAGCTCGATGAATCGGAACTGATCATCAAAACCGCCACCGCCGACCAGGGTCCGGCTTTGAAGCGCTGGCGCGCTCGCGCCATGGGCCGCGCGGCACCGATCAAGAAGCGCACTTCCCACATCACCATCGTGCTGACCGACGGCAAGCCGCCGGTCGCCAAAGAGGCGAAAAAGGAAGTTGTAAAGGAAACCGCCCCGACCGCTGCCAAGGTTGAAGAAAAGAAGGCAGCTGTGAAACCGGCCAAGAAGGTAACTGTGAAAAAGACCGCAACCAAATAATATGGGACAGAAAGTAAACCCCAAAGCATTCCGCCTCGGCGTCATCTTCACCTGGTCTTCCCGGTGGTATGGCTCGCCCCGCAACCGCGCCTATCAGCACCAGCTTAGGACGGATGTTGAGATGCGCTCGTGGCTCATGAAGGAATTGAAGGAATCGATGGTCGACCATGTTGACGTCGAACGTTCGCCGTCCTCGGTCTCGATCATGATCCACACGGCCAAGCCCGGTTTCATCATCGGCCGCTCCGGCGCCGGCGCCGAAGAATTGAAGAAAAAGCTGCTCGCCAAGTTCTTCCCCAAGAAGTCCAAGGTGAACGTCAAGCTCAACATCATCGAAGTCAACCGCCCGAACCTGTCGTCGCAGATCGTGCTCCAGAGCATGGCGGCCGACATTGAAAAGCGCATGCCGTTCCGCCGCGTGTTGAAGATGGCGATCGAGCGCGTGACCAAGGCCGGCGCGCTGGGCGTCAAGGTCATGGTTTCCGGCCGGCTCAACGGCGCCGAAATTGCGCGCCGCGAAATGCTTTCTTCCGGCAGCGTCCCGCTCCAGAATTTGCGCGCCGACATCGACTACGCCCAAGGCTTTGCCCAAACCATTTTCGGCGCCATCGGCATCAAGGTTTGGATCTACCGCGGCGAAGTGTTCGACCGCGAGCGCGAAAAGCGCCGCGAAGAAGCGTCGCTTAAAGCGGCGGAAGAAGCCAAGGCGGCCGAAGTCACGGCTGAAGCCAAATAACCTACAGCTATGTTAATGCCCAAAAAGGTAAAACACCGTAAGTGGCACAAAGGACGCGCCCGCGGCAAGCGGATCGCCACTGACAAGAACGAGGTTGATTTTGGCGCTTACGGCCTCAAAGTCATGGAAACCGCCTGGATCACCTCGCGCCAGATTGAAGCTGCCCGACGCGCGATGACCCGCTTTGTGAAGCGCGGCGGCAAAATTTGGATCCGCATCTTCCCTGACAAGTCCCGCACCAATCACGGCAACGAATCGGTCATGGGCGGCGGCAAAGGCGCCGTTGACCACTACATCGCCGTGGTCAAGCCGGGGACGGTCGTCTTCGAGATGGACGGCATCGACGAAGCCACGGCGCGCGAAGCTCTTCGCCTCGCCTCGCACAAGCTTCCGGCCGCTGCGAAATTCGTAAAGAAATACTAAAATGGATATCAAAGAATTGAAACAACGCTCCGACAAGGAGCTGAACGAACTCGTCGCCTCGCTTCGCGAAAAATTGCGCGGTTTCCGTTTTGATGTCGCCGCCGATTCGCTCAAAGACGTTCGCGAGATCCGCGATGCCAAAAAAACCCTCGCCCGGGCATTGACCTTTCTGACCGAGCGTGCTAAGAACGCCAAGTAAACATATGGAAAAAACCACTACGACCAAGCGCCAATTCACCGGCACGGTCGTCTCGGACAAAATGTCCAAGACGGTCACGGTTCGCGTTGACCGCACGGTTTTGCACCCCAAATACCACAAGCGCTATACCCGCTCGACCAAGATGAAGGCCCATGACGAAAAGGGCGAGTATCACACGGGCGACCTCGTGGTCATTGAAGAATGCAAACCGATTAGCCGCGATAAACGCTGGCGCGTTGTCGGTAAAGCGAAATAACCTTATGGTCCAACATCGCTCAATGTTATCATCGGCCGACAATACCGGGGCTCGCATCCTCATGGTGATTCGCGTCCTCGGCGGCTACCAAAAGCGCTACGCCGGCATTGGTGACGTCGTTACCATGGTTGTTAAGGATGCCGCGCCGCACGGCATGGTCAAAAAGTCCGACGTTGTGCACGCTGTCATCGTCCGCACGCGCAAGGAAACCCGCCGCAAGGACGGCTC